>JANLGX010000420.1 GCA_024654005.1 Gemmatimonadaceae bacterium
AGGAAGCCGTTCGCGAACGCAAGGCCAGACAGTGCGCGCGCGAAGAACCCCGACCGCTCATGCGGCAGCGCCGTAAGCGCGGCATTCACGTCCCGCCACAGCGCACCCGACACCTTGAGCGGGCGGCCGCTTTCCATGCACCCGGTGCCGTCGAGACGCATCACGAGCCGCGTGACCATCGAGTCGTCCAGCTGCCACCACGTCCCCGTCGCTGGCCTGTAGTGCCAGAGCGTGCCCATGTCGTAGACCAGCGGTTGCGTTGTCACCCGCTCCAGCGCTGCCGCGAGCCGCCCGGCAACTTCAGCCGCCGACCCGCGCGCGAGCTCGCCCGACCCGAACGCTGCGCGGACGGAGTTTTCGAGATCGACTGTCGTCACACGCCAACCGCCTTGATGATCTCGTCCACTTCGTGCGCGCGTGACGCAGGCAGGACGGCGCGGCCGGCCTCCGCGATGTCGCGCATGGCCCCGTGGTGTTGCACCCCGAGCTCGCGCCCGAGAGCCGCCACCGACTTGACCGCCGTCACGATGGCACGATGCCGGTTGCCCTCGCCCGCGTTGACGATGTTCCGCGCCTGAAACCGCGCGAGGCGCCGCATGGACGCCATCGCCTGCGACTCCTGAGCGAGCGGATCGGTGTATTCGAGCGACCGCCTGACCCGCTCGGCGTACTCGGCGCGCTCCCGCTCCTCGCGCACAACGAGGGCCTCGTGGTGGGAGATGCTCAAGACCTCGTCAGGCACCACCGCAGGCGGCCCCGGGAACAGCACCACCGAAGGCGACGGGCGGCCAGTCCACCCGTCCTCGATGATGGGATCAGCGGTGTAGTGCGGCTGCACCGGGAGCATAACCGACGGGTCGATCAGCTTTCGGTGCTGCTTCGCCCACCGATGGAGCGACGCCGAGCACACCGTCCGGTCAAGCCAGAACCACAGGTGCGCCTTGATCTTCGCCCACTCGTCCCGGCCAGCGCTCTGCGACCACTGCAACACAAGGCCGCACGTCCGAAGCCACGCCGGAAGCAGCGAGCGCAGGTAGGCCACCGCGCTATCGGCCGTGACGACCATCCCGGCGGGCGGGGCGGTGCTGTCGAGGTCGACGCACATCCACGGGCGATCGGCGTCGCGGAGCGGGGCGTTGTCGCCGTGCACCTTGCGCCGGATCCGCTCGGCTGCGGGGTCGACGAGATCAGCGCGGACAACCACGAGATCGGGCCGCGTCGCGAGCCTCACGAGCGCCCGATAGAGCGACTCGAGCGAGGTCACGTGCGCCGGGACCGGACGCCACCACGTCGTGCCGATCATCTTCACCGTCCCGTCCGCCATCACGGTCTTGCGCCCGTAGCCCTCGACCGTGCCGTCGGCGCGGAACGCCTTGGCGCACGACCCGTTGCCGAGCGCTTGAAGGGCGAGGAGGTTCACTTGAGCCACCGCGCCGACCATTTCCAGCCGCGGACAAGCCGCATCATGGCGGCCGGATCTTCCTCGTGCACGGTCCCCAATCGGCGTCGCCCCCAGAACTCCTCTGCTTCGACGAACGACGGGCCGCGGTGGTCTGCGTCCCACATCTCGATCGCGAACGAAGATGTCCCGTTCGCGATCGAGATCCTCATCACCCCGCCGCCGCACCGGTCCTGCGCGATTCTGGCCCCGGGCGCGCCCATCACCGACTTCGGCAGCAGCCGCAGCCAGTTCTTGGCGCACCAGTGGCCACCGCGGCAACCCTCGGAGCACGGCCGCTGGCGCACCGCAAACGCGGCCGAGACGGCCTGCGGTGACACACCCAACCCCCTCGCGATCTCGGCCCGCCCAGCCGTTGGGCGCTCGGCGAACACCGCATCCCAGTCGATGCCCTTCGGTCGTGTCATCATGGCTCCGACTTTGCGCCGACTTTGCGGACGCCGTCAAGCACCCGCCGCGCTATTCGTCCCCCGCCACCACCTCCCACGCCTCCGTGCCCCGGCACCGCAGGCTCAGGCGGGCTGCTCTGCAATCAGTCTCGCGAGCCGCTGGACCCGCGCGCGCCGGCGCCCCTCGACGTCGGCCTCGAGGCGGAGTGCGAGCTCGACCTGCGCCAGGACGATGCGCACGTCGGCGCACCCCACCGCGACCTCGTCGACGGCTCCGGGGCGGCCGCGCAGATAGTGCGACAGCGCGACGACGAGCTCGGCGAGTTCCTCCTGCGCGACGGCGACCTGCGCCGAAGCACCCCAGCGGCGCAGGGCGGCGCGGTAGACGTCGCGCTCGTCCTGGTGCATGAGCGTTGGTGCGGGCGCCGGCGCGTCGCCGAGGTACGCGTCGAGAGCGGCGCGGATGAGCGCCGCCTGGCTCTCGCCGGTGGCCAGCGCGGACAAGGCCAGCGTCTCGCGCTGGTCCTGGCGCAGGTAGACGGTCGTCGGCCGCTTGCTCACGACCGCCGCTCCCGCGCCGCGATCCGCCGCTGGCACCGCGGGCAGAGATGCATCGTCGCGACCTCCGCTGGCGTCGCAGCGCGCCACCACCGC
>JANLGX010000421.1 GCA_024654005.1 Gemmatimonadaceae bacterium
CTCTGCGCGAGAGCGACAGCGATCTCGCGCAGAGCCTGGAGCGCGCCGGAGAGAGGTGCACGGGGAGCGTAATCTCCCCCCATGGCGTCCAACGCGATCCGGGCCAACTCAGGCTTCCTTGGCCGCTACCCGCTGCTCGCCGTCGTAGTATCCGCACTCCTCGCACACGTGGTGCGGGCGCTTCATGGCCTGGCAGCGCGGACACGACTGGATCGCCACGGGCTGAGCCTTCTTGTGCGTGTTGCGTGCGCGCTTCTTCCGCTTGGAGGTGCGTCTTTTCGGGACGGCCATTTCTTATGCTCGGTGTGAGTCGGAGACGGGAGCCTCCGAGCTTGGTATGTCGGTCAGTTGTCGTCCGGCGCGGCCGTTCGGCCCGCGGGCTTTCTCAATGCATCCCAGCGCGAGTCGCGCGCGGGCTCGCACCCGCACTCGCCCTCGTTCAAATCGGCGCCGCACGTCGGGCAGAGACCCTTGCAGTCTTCCCTGCACTCGGCGAACGCGGGCACGGCCAGCAGCCAGCTCTCACGCACGGCCGCCCGCAGGTCCAGCTCGCGGCTGCCAGGGTCGAACTCGAACACGTCGGGATCGTCCACTGCCGTGTCGCCGGCCGGCGCGAACACGGCGTGCAGCTCGTCGTTCACTTCTTCGGTAACGTCGGTGAGGCAGCGCCGGCACTCCATCGCGACCTTCCCGCTCATGCGACCACTCAGGTAAAAGCGCGACTGTCCGGCTGGCGAAAGACGCCCCTCGACCAGGATCGGACCGGCCGGGCGCTGATCGGCGTCCTCCCAGATCTGATCGTCCGGTTCCAGGGTACCCGCGACCTGCTCCGCGCGCGAGGTGAGTGATCGTATGTCGAACGACAGCATAAGCCTTGAAACATAAGGCTTTAGCGGGCTGCGAGCAACTCGCTTTCGGCGAAGAAAAAACGTGATTCCCGTTCCGCATTCTCGTCCGAATCGGAGGCGTGAATGGCGTTCCGCTCCTTGGACTCGGCGAACAGCTTGCGGACCGTTCCGGCCTCAGCTTCAGCGGGGTCCGTGGCGCCGATCGCCTTCCTCAACTCGGCGACCGCGTTGGCCTTCTCCAGGACCATGGGCATGCAGGCGCCGGAGGTCATGAACTTGACCAGGGAGCCGTAGAACGGCCGCTCGCGGTGCACGGCGTAGAACTCGCCGGCCGTGGCGTCGGTGAGCCGCATGACGCGCGCGGCGACGATCTTGAAGCCCGCGGCCTCGAGGTGGGCGATGATTTTGCCGGATTTGCCCGATCCAAAGGCGTCCGGTTTGATGATGGTGAGGGTGCGGTTGGACATGGAGCGGTGATTGGTGATTAGTGATTAGTGATTTGTGACTGTCAACGGCTGGGAACGGACCTGCGCGCGCAAACAGACAGCGAATATTAGGTTACCAATCACTAATCACCAATCACTAATCACCAGCTACATCCTCGCCTTCAGCAGCCCCACCACATCGATCGGACGCTTTGCCACCGCGATTCCATTCTCCTCAAAGGCCTGAATCTTTTCCGCCGCAGTTCCCGCCGAGCCCGAGATGATCGCCCCCGCATGGCCCATCCTACGACCCGGAGGTGCCGTCTGCCCGGCGATGAAGCCGACGACCGGCTTGGTCATGTTCTCCTTTACGTACCGGGCGGCTTCCTGTTCATCGGTCCCGCCGATCTCGCCGATGATGACCACCGACGTTGTGTCCTTGTCCGCCTCGAACGCCGCGAGACAGTCGATGAAGTTGGTGCCGTTGATGGGATCGCCGCCGATGCCGACGCAGGTGGTCTGGCCCAGCCCGGCACGGGTCATCTGATAGACGACCTCGTACGTCAGCGTTCCCGACCGGCTCACCAGCCCGATGGAGCCGGGCGTGCAAATGCGGCCCGGGATGATCCCGACCTTCGACTTGCCGGGGGAGATGAGACCCGGACAGTTGGGACCCAGCAGCCGCGCGCCGCGCTCGCGCACGAACGGGTACACGCGCGTCATGTCCATCACGGGCACGCCTTCCGTGATCGCGACGATGAGCGAGACGCCCGCGTCGGCCGCTTCCATCATCGCGTCGGCGGCGAACGGCGGCGGCACGTAGATGACCGTTGTGTTGCCGCCGGTCGCCTTCACGGCCTGCGACACGGTGTTGAAGATCGGCACCGTGCCCTCGAACTTCTGCCCGCCCTTCCCCGGCGTGACTCCGCCAACGACCGTGGTGCCGTACTCGATCATCTGCTTCGCGTGGAACGAGCCGTCGCGGCCCGTGATTCCCTGCACGATCAGGCGGGTGCCGCTGTCGATGAAGATGCTCATGCGGCCTCCTTCGCCGTGGCGAGCTCGACCGCGCGCTGCACCGCCTCGTCCATGTCGGTGAGCGCGGTGAAGCCGTTGTCTTCGAGGATCTTGACGGCGATCTCTTCGTTCGTGCCGGTGAGCCTGATTACTATCGGGACGGCAAGCGGCGTCTTCTTGGTAGCTGTCACGATCCCGTTGGCCACGTCGTCGGTGCGGGTGATCCCGCCGAAGATGTTGAACAGGATCGCCTTCACGCTGGGATCTTCGGTGATGATCTTGAGCGCCGTCACCACTTTCTCGGGATTCGACGAGCCGCCGATGTCCAGGAAGTTGGCCGGCTCGCCGCCGTAATACTTCACGAGATCCATCGTCGCCATGGCGAGCCCGGCGCCGTTCACGATGCAGCCCACGTTGCCGTCGAGCTTGATGAACGTGAGGCTCGCGTTCCTCGCTTCGACCTCGCTCGGCGCTTCCGCGCTCTCGTCGCGCAGCGCGGCCAGCTCCGGCTTGCGGTCCAGCTCGTTGTCGTCGATCACCATCTTCGCGTCGAGCGCGAGCACCTTGCCGTCAGGAGTCGTCACCAGCGGATTGATCTCCGCGAGCGACGCGCCGCTCGCGACGAACGCGGCGTACAGCTGCTGCATGATCTTCGCGGCCGCGCGGACCTGCTTCACGTCGTCGTACAGGAAGAAGCCCAGCTCCATCGCCTCGTAGGTTTGCAGCCCGTACCGCGGGTCCACCGCCAGCTTGCGCAGCTTCTCCGGCGTCTTGGCGGCAACCTCCTCGATGTCGATGCCGCCGGCGGGGCTCACCATGAACGTCGCGCGCTTGGAAGCGCGGTCGATGATGACGCCGACGTAGGCCTCCGTCGCGATGTCGGCCGCGGGCGTGACCAGCACCTTCTTCACCAGCAGGTCCTTGATGGTGAGCGCGAGGATCTTCTCCGCGATCTCGCGCGCTTCCTTCGGATTCCTGGCGAGCTTCACCCCGCCCGCCTTGCCGCGTCCGCCCGCGTGCACCTGGGCTTTCACGACCACGGTGCCGCCGTATTTCTTCGCGAGCGCTTCCGCCTGCTCCGGCGTCGTCGCGATGTCGCCTTCGGGGATGGGAATCCCGTGCGAGCGGAAGATCTCTTTCGCCTGATATTCGTGGATGTTCACTGTCTCGTCATGGTAGAATGGTCGTGCCGGCCGTTCCGCGCACGGCGTCGCGCCCCTGCGCCAGCTCGGCAATTATCGCCCGCCCGCTGGTGTGCCGCACGTAATCAACAGCGCCGCGCACCTTCGGCGCCATACTCCCTTCGCCGAGCGCGCCGGCCGCGTCCAGCCGCTCGGCTTCCTCCACTGTCAGCTCAGTGAGCGCGCGCTGCTGGTCGGTTCCCCAGTCCGCGTAGACCGCGTCGACGTTGGTGAGAATCATGAACAGGTCGGCGCCGAGGTCCCGCGCAATGACGGCCGCCGCGAGGTCCTTGTCCACCACGGCGTCCACGCCCTCGAGCCCGAGCTCCTCATCGCGGAAAACCGGCACGCCGCCACCGCCGCAGGCGATCACTATCGTGCCGCGGTCCACCAGGAACTTGATCACGCCCAGCTCGTGCACCATCCACGGCGCCGGACTGCCGACGATGCGCCGGTAGGCGCCGTCCACTTCCTTTACGGCGTGGCCCTTCAGCTCGAGAGAGCGCGCGCGACCTTCCGTCAGGTCGTGCCCGATGAGCTTGGTCGGGTCGGCCATCGCGGGATCGTCGGGCCGCACCTGCACCTGGGTTATGAGCGTGACGACTTCCCGCGTGCTACCCGCGCGCTGGAGCGCGTTCTCCAGCGACTGCTGAATCATGTACCCGATCCAGCCGGCGGTGCTGGCGACCAGCACACCGAGCGGAAGCGGCTCGACCTCGCCCCGGGCAAGCTCGTTCCGCGTCAGCTCGTCGCCTACCTGCGGCCCGTTGCCGTGCACGATGCAGAGGTTCCACCCCTGAAGGGCAAGGTCGACGATGGGCTCGAGGCTCTTCCGGGTGTGCCGGAACTGATCCGCGATCGTGGCGCGCTCGCCCGGCGGGGAGAGCGCGTTCCCGCCGAGCGCGATGACGGCGGTGCGGGCTTCCGCGGCGCTCATCGGGGCCGGTCGCGCAGCACGATTCCGAGCGAATCGAAGGCCTGCCCGAAAGCGGTCAGGTCCGATCTCGCGAGGGCTTCCTGCATTCGCAGATAGAGACGCCGCACGGTCGAGTGGAATTCGGTGTCGTCGGCCTCCGCCGGCAGCGGCAGCACGGGGCGCGGCAGCGGCGTCAGCTCGCGCCGCCACGCCGCCGTCTGGACGCGCGATCGGAACAGGGACGGAAAGCGCCTCCGCCAGGCGTTCGCGAGCGGGTCACCCGTGTCCGACGGCACGAACGTCACGCGCCCCGACACGGAATGGACGTACGCGCGCCCCGCCTCGCGAAAATACGTCCGCGCGGTGTCGGCTATCTGCCGCCGCTCCGACAGCGGGTAAAAGTGGGACGACGAGTAGACCGGCACGACCCAGTACAGCGTGTCCATGTGGAACAGCGCGTCGTGCTCCTCCAGCACCGAGAACACCGGCCCCAGACGGTGGACACGGTCGTACAAGTCGCGGACGCGGACGATGCGCGGGTCGCCGGGCCTGTCCAGGCGCAGCACGCGCCCGTCCTGCTCGCGCCAGGCATGCGCGAGACGCGAGAACACCGAGGCGACCGAAGGCGCGACCACTCCGCGCCCGATTCCGGAAACCACCACGTAGCCGCTGGCGCCGGGCGCGATCAGCGCGCGCGATTCCGCGGCGGCCACCGACCGGTCCGCCGCGGCCGGGAGCGAATCGGCGACGAGCTGGTCCGCGGTGTCGGATCCCGTCGGCGCGAAGGCGCGCGCGGTGAACGCCCGGCGGGTGCTCTCGTAGGCGGCGTCGGGCCCGGCGCGTCCCACGGCGATCGGCCGCCACAGCTGCACGCCGGCGATCAGCAGCAGAACCAGCGTCAGCACCCCGAAGGCGATGGTGGCCTGGCCGCTCCACATGCTCCAACCGACTACCGCCGCCGCGGCGACGGTGATGATCACCAGCCCCACGTACCATGGGAGCACGAAGCGGTCGTCCACGGCAGTAAACGCCCCGGCAGGACCGCTCCCCTCGGACAGAAGCGCGTAGGACTCGAGCCGGAACCGCCATGCGACCATCAACAGCAGCACGGCGCAGAGCACGCCAAAGTGACGGCGCACGTAGCCCGATACCCGCAGCGCCCCGTCGCTCCAGCGCAGGCTCGGCGTGAGCGCGTACAGCCCGACCACCACGAGGGTCACCGTGGTCACCACCACGATCAGCCACGTGTGCAGCCGCATCTCGAGCGGCAGCCACGAGGTGTAGAACGCGAGGTCGAGCTGATGATATGGATCGCTCTCGCCGAATCGCGCCCCCGTGTGCAGCCTGGCGAGGTCGGTCCAGGGAGGAAGCGCGGCAGTCGTCGCAAGCGCGATGAGCGCGGCGATTCCCAGCGCCGTGGCATCGAACAGCCGGATCGGCACCGCTTCGGCGAACTCCACGTTGGCGATGCGCCGCGGCAGGACGAGCGAGATGATGGAGTGCCGTACCGCGGAGAGGTTCAGGTAGGCGAACAGAAACGCGCCCGTGAATCCGCCGGTGAAGATCAGAAGCTGATCGAGCGCCTTCTCGCGCCAGAGCGGCGCGGCGCCGAGCGATTCGTACCAGACGAAATCCGTATAGAGAAATACGAAGGCGCGACCCAGCAGGAGAAGGATCGCGCCGGATGCAATCGCGATAGCCAAGCGTCGCTTGCGCATCGCCCTAGACGGCAACTCCCTTCGCCGCCAGCCAGCCCTCGACCTCGCCGCGGATCGCGGCGAGCTGCTCCTCGGTGTCCGCTTCGAACCGCATGACGATGACCGGCTGCGTGTTGGACGCGCGGATCAGCCCCCAGCCGTGCTCGAACAGAATGCGCACGCCGTCGATGTCGTTCGTCTCGTACTTCGCGCCGAAATGCCGCTTGGCTTCCTCCACGATCGAAAACTTCTTGTCGTCGTCGCAGTGAACCCGGATCTCCGGCGTCGACACGAACCGGGGCACGTCGGCCAGCAGCTCCCGCAACGACTTCCCGGAATCGGCCACGATCCGGATAAGCCGCGCGGCGCCGTACAGCGCGTCGTCGAAGCCGTAGAAGCCTTCGGCAAAGAACATGTGCCCCGACATCTCTCCGCCGATCGGGGCGTGCGTCTCGTGCATCTTCTCCTCGACGAGCGAGTGCCCGGTGCGGGACATCACCGGCACGCCGCCGGCCTTCTCGATCGCCTCGGGGAGCGCCTGCGTGCACTTCACGTCGAATACGATCGACTGCCCCGGCCCCGTGCGCTGGAGCACGTCGCGCGCGTACACGATCAGCAGGTAGTCGCCCCAGATGATCTCGCCCGTGTCGTCGACGACGCCGATCCTGTCCGCGTCGCCGTCGAAGGCGACGCCGAGGTCGGCCTTGTTCGCGCGCACGGCCGCGATGAGATCGGCCACGTTCTCCGGTACCGTCGGGTCGGGGTGATGATTGGGAAACGTGCCGTCGCTCTCGCAGAACAGGAGGTCCGCGCTCAGTCCCATCCGCTCGAGCATACTGGGCGCGACCAGCGCGCCGACGCCGTTGCCGCAGTCCGCCACGACGCGCAGCTTGCGCGCGAGCGGCCCGGCGCGCCGCACGATGTCTTCGACGTACCGGTCGATCACCGCCTCCTCGCGGAGCGCTCCCTCCCCCTTCGGAAAATCACCGGCCGCGATCAGCTCGTACATCCGCTGGATCTGCTGCCCGTAGATCGACTTCGTCCTGAGGCCGAGCTTGAAGCCGTTGTATTCCGGCGGATTGTGCGAGCCGGTGATCTGGATGCCGCCGATGACGTCCAGCTTGTGCTGCGCCCAGTACGTGACCGGCGTCGGGACCACGCCGATGTCGACGACGTCGAGGCCGGCCTCCCTGAGCCCCTCGACCAGCCCGTCGCGCAAGCCGGTTCCGCTGGGCCGGTTGTCGCGGCCGACCGCGATGGCGCCGGACTCGCCCTGCTCGCGCAGGTACGCCGCGTACCCGAGCCCGATCAGGCGCGCGGTGGCGGACGTGAGATCCGTGCCGGCGATGCCGCGAATGTCATACTCGCGGAAGATCCCGCGCTCGATGCTCACCGGTCGATCGGCACGATGACGCTGCTGCGCGTCAGGCGCACCACTGGGTCGGGGAAGATTCCGAACGCGAGGATGAGGACGGCCGCCGCGGCGATGACCCATTGCGTGAGCCAGCCCGTTGGCTGCGGCTCACTGTCCGGCCGCGATACGGGCTTCATGAACATCACCATCACGACGTACAGGTAGTAGCCCGCGGAGACCACGCTGGTGAGGACCAGGATCACCGACAGGTTCGTAAGCGGAGTGATGGAGTCGAGCGCCGCCTGCAGCATGTACCACTTCGCGAAGAAGCCGATGCCGCCGAAGATCGGGAATCCGAGCAGCGCCAGCATGAACACCGCCATGCTGCCGGCGAGCCAGGGCCGCACGGTCCAGAGCCCGGCGTAGTCCTCGATCTTGAGATATCTGTCTCCCCTGCCCGAGAGCACGATCACTACGGCGAAGGCGCCGAACGTCGCGAGCGTGTACGCGAACAGATAGAAGAGGAAGGCGGAGCTCCCGAGGTTGCCGCGCGCCAGGACCGCGACCAGGATGTAGCCGGCGTGCGCGATGCTCGAGTAGGCCAGCATCCGCTTGATGTTCTTCTGCGCCAGCGCGATGAGGTTGCCGGCGACCATGGTCACCGCCGCCAGCCACCAGATCCCGTAATGCCATTGAACGAAGACCTCGGGGAACGCCTCCATCCATACGCGCAGGAAGCTGGCGAACGCGGCCGCCTTCACCGCGGCGGCCATGTACGCGGTGATCGGCGTGGGAGCGCCCTCGTATACGTCCGGCGCCCACATGTGGAACGGCACGGCGGCGATTTTGAAGCCGAATCCAACCACCAGCAGCGCCATGCCGATCAGCAGCAGCGGACTTACCGGTCCCGTGCCGCCAACGCGCTCGGCGATGGTGCTGAGGTTGGTGCTCCCGGTCGCTCCGTACACCAACGCGATGCCGTACAGCAGGAAGCACGTCGAGAACGCTCCCAGCAGGAAGTACTTCAACGCGGCTTCCGCCGCGCGGTCGCTGCGGCGGTTGAGGCCGGCGAGCACGTACACCGCGACCGACATGATCTCGATGCCGAGAAATACGATGATCAGGTCGCGCGCCGACACCAGCACCATCATTCCCGACGTCGCGAGCAGGACCAGCACGTGCGATTCGGCGGACGTGATCCGCTCGCGCGCGTTGTAGTCCATCCCCAGCGCAATCGTGGCGAACGTGGCCAGTAGCAGCAGCAGGTCGGCGGTCCAGCGGAACCGGTCCATGGCGATGGGTCCGGGCCCGACCGCGCCGCCCTCGCGCATGAAATACACGACCATGGCGGCCACGACGCCGCACAGGATCATGCTCGCGACGCCCACGGCCCGCTGCCGCTGGATGCTCTCGCGTCCCCAGGCCGCCCACAGGAGCAGCGCCATGGCCCCGACCATCAGCGTGATGTCGGGCGCCAGAGCGGTCATCAGCTGCGACGGGATCGTCAGGTCGAGCGCCGTCATGGGATCATCGATGGCCGGGGAAACCGTGTAGGCGGTCCGCGCTCCACCCGCTGCACGAGGTCATGCGCCGCGGCTTCCATCCGCCGCAGCACCGGCGCGGGATACACGCCGATCCAGATGATCGCCGCGATGAGCGGAGTCAGGAGGCCGATCTCGCGCCAGTTGAGATCGGGCAGATGCCGGTTCTCGTCCTTGTCCAGCTTGTTGAACAGGATCCGCTGCAGCGCCCACAGCATGTACGCGGCGGCGAAGATCACGCCCGTCGCGGCGAGCGCGGTGAAGACCGGATAGGTCTTGAACGCGCCGACCAGCACCAGGAACTCGCCGATGAAGCCGTTGGTTCCCGGCAGCGCGATGCTGCTGAGCCCGACCAGCGTTAGCGCCGCGGCGAACATGGGCACTACCCGCGCTATTCCGCCGTACGCGTCGATGAGCCGCGAGTGCCGGCGCTCGTAGATCATTCCCACGAGGAAGAACAGCGCGCCCGTGGAGATGCCGTGGTTGATCATCACCATCAGCGCGCCCTGCACGCTCTCGACCGTCAGCGCGAAAATGCCGAGCATCACGAAGCCCATGTGGCTCACGGACGAGTACGCCACGAGCTTCTTGAAGTCCGGCTGCACCAGCGCGACCAGCGCGCCGTAGATGATCGCGATCACCGCGAGCACGAGAATGATCATCCGCACCGTGGGGTCCATCGCGACGCCGGGGAACAGCGGCAGCGCGAACCGCAGGAAGCCGAACGTGCCCGTCTTGAGCATGATGCTCGCGAGGATGACCGAGCCGGCCGTCGGGGCCTCCACGTGGGCGTCCGGCAGCCACGTGTGGAACGGAAACATCGGCACCTTCACGGCGAACGCCAGGAAGAACGCGCCGAACAGCCAGAACGACGCGGCGGGCGAAAGCGAAAGCTGCAGCGCGGCCGCGTAGCTGAAGTCCGGCGCGCCGGTGATGGGACTGCCCGACTGAATGCCGAGGTAGATGATCCCCACCAGCATGAGGATCGACCCGACCATGGTGTAGATGAAGAACTTGATGCTGGCGTAGATGCGCCGCTCCCCGCCCCAGATGCCGATGATGAAG
>JANLGX010000425.1 GCA_024654005.1 Gemmatimonadaceae bacterium
TGCGCCGAGCACGTCTGATCCCCGCCCTTCTCGCGATCGCTGCACTGCCTTCCCTCGGAATCGCCCAAGCCCCGACCCCCCGCGACTCCGCCTTCCACACCGTCGGCGGCGAGCGGCACGGCATCAGCTTCTTCCCCCGCGCCCGGCACCCGCAGGTCGAGTACGTCGCGGGCGACCGGCTGACCTTCGACCGGTACCACACGGTCGACGTCATGTACACCTGGCTCAGGCGCTGGGCCGAGCGGTATCCGGCGATCTTTGAGCTGTACGAGGTAGGCAAGAGCTTCGAGGGGCGGCCCGTCCTCCAGGTCACGCTGACCAACAAGAGCACGGGCAAGGCGACCGACAAGCCGGCCGCGTTCTTCGAGGGCGCGCGGCACAGCGGTGAGATCACCGCGAGCGAATCGGTCCTCTGGCTGATCCAGCATCTCGTCGAGGGCTACGGCAAGGATCCGCGGATCACGCGCCTGCTCGACACGAAGGCGATCACGCTGCGCCCGCAGAACAATCCGGACGGATCGAACCTGTACCTGTACACGGCGCAGGCGAACCGCAGCACCGTGCGGCCGCACGACAGCGACCGCGACGGATTGCTCGACGAGGATCCGCCGGAAGATCTCGACGGCGACGGAATCATCTACTCGATCCGCTGGCGCGTCACTCCTGCGGCAAGGGACAGCGGGCGCGGGACCTCGACGCTGGACCCGCGCGACCCGACGGGCCGGCTGATGCAGGGAGCGCCGGACGACGATGGCGAGTGGCGGGTGATCTCGGAGGGAATCGACAACGACGGCGACGGCCAGTTCAACGAGGACGGGATCGGCGGACTCGACCTGCACCGCAACTACCCCGAGAACTGGCGCCCGGAGCCGGGCGGCGACCGGACCGGCCGCGGCTACACCCAGTTCGGCGCGGGCGCTTATCCGCTGAGCGAGATCGAGACGCGAAGCGTCGTGCTCTGGCTGCTCGCCAACCCCAACGTGTCGGTCGTGAACTCGATGGACACCGCGGTGCCGATGCACCTGCGCCCGCCGTCCACCTCGTACAGCGCCGACCGCATGTATCCGGAGGATCTACGCTACTACGAGTACTTCGATTCCGTCGGCACGCGCATCACGGGCTATCCCTGGGCCGGCGACGTGTACAACGTCTACAACACGCGCAACCCGGTGAGCCGGATCACCGGCGACTCCTCGCGCCCGTCGCCGCTGTTCGGCCACGGCCCCGATTTCGGCTACTTCTACTATGGCACGATCTGGTACGGCGACGAGCTGTGGAACGGCGGCCGGATGCAGGACTTCAACGGCGACGGCTACCTCGACGACTTCGACGCGCTGACGTGGGACGACCGCTCCAACGGCGGCAACGGCTTCCGCGAGTGGACGCCCTTCAACCACCCGACGCTCGGCGCCGTCGAGATCGGCGGCTTCCACCCGAAGTTCTTCTCGCAGAACGGACCCACGTCCGAGCTCGAGCGGTTCGCGCGCAACCAGGCGCTGTTCAACCTCGAGATGGCAATGCACCTGCCGCAGCTGGAGATGGGCGGCGTGACCGTCACGCGCGCGGGCACCGCCGGCGACACGACGAGCTACGACGTGACCGTGGCGTTCCGGAACACGGGCCGCCTGCCGACGGCGCTCAAGCAGGCGCAGCTCGTGAAGATCGTGCAGGAGGACAGGGTGGTGCTCGACTTCGATTCGACGCTGACGAAGCGCCCGAACCCGAAGGTCACGATCGTGACCCCGGCCACGCGCGACAAGACGATCCGCGCGGGGTGGACCGAGCCGGGCGAGACCAAGACGGTGACCTTCCGCGTGAACACGGTGGGCCTGCGCGGTGCGAAAGGCACGGTGCGCGTGCTGTCCACGCGCGGCGGCCTGCTGAAGTCGGACTTCGTCCTGGGAGCACCCTAGATGCAGGCAGCGATGCGCACCTTCACGACAGCACTGGCGGGGCTCTCGCTCGCGATCTCGACCGCGGACACACAGGTACCAAGCGATCCGCGGCTCCTCCGGCCCGCGAGCTACGAGCTGGCGATCACCGTCGATCTCGCGGAGCAACAGATCGACGGCATGGCGCGGATCCGCCTGCGCAACGAACACCCCGAGCCCGTCGGCGAAGCCTCACTGCTGCTGTACCGACTGCTGTCGGTGCGAGCCGTCCGCGACTCCACCGGCCGGCCTGTGCAGTTTCAGCAGTCGGTCGTCACATTCGAGGACTTCACGAAGCTGCAGGTGAATCATCTGCGTGTCGCTCTCGTGCCAGCCCTCGGAGCCGGCCAGGAGACCGTGCTCGAGATCCATTACGCCGGGCACGTGCTCGGCTACGCCGAGACTGGCATGGCGTACATCAGGGATCGGGTGGATACCGCGTACACGCTCCTCCGTGAGGACTCGTATGCGTACCCGGTGGTGGGATACCCCTCGATCAGGGTGCGCCGGCGCGCCGGCCTGCCGGAGTACAGCTACGTCGCGCGCATCACGGTCCCGGCGACTCACAGCGTCGCCAATGGCGGCCGACTCGTGGAACGAATCGAGGAGGGCGCGACGACGACTTTCGTGTATGCCAGTGCGAAGCCGTCGTGGCGCATGGACTTCGGCATAGCCCCATTCGGTGCACTGCGTCGCGGCAACCTCACCGTATTCCACATGGCGGCCGATTCGGCGGGAGCGGGCCGGATCATGGACGCGATGGAGCGGACGCTCGGACTGTATACGCGCTGGTTCGGTCCGCTGCGGGGCGACTCGCCTTTCGCCGTGATCGAGATTCCTGACGGCTGGGGCTCGCAGGCCGACGCCACGAGCATCCTGCAGGCGGCCGCGGCGTTTCGCGATCCGAAGCGGGAAGACGAGCTGTATCACGAGATCTCCCACCTCTGGAACGTGAGGGACACCGAGGGGCAGTCGCCCAGATGGAACGAAGGGTTGGCGACATTCCTCGAGGACCTGGCGACCGACAGCTTGTATGCGCGCGCGACTATGGACTCCACCGCCATCCGGTACGCGCGCTGGCTCAGCGGCAGGGTACAGGCGGACTCGAGCCTGCACACAGTTCCGCCGGCGGACTACGGCGCGCGCAACATGACCGACTGGTCGTACTCCGTGGGCAGCCTCATGTTCTACAGCCTGTACCGGCTAGTGGGCCACGACGCATTCAGCCGCATCATCGGCAACTTCTACCGCCAGTACGCGGGCACGGGGGCCAACACTGCGGATTTCGTGCGCCTAGCGAAGCAGACGAGCCGGACCGACCTCACCGCCTTCTTCGACGACTGGCTGTACAGCACGCGATGGACGGAGGTAGTGTCGTCCGCTGAGACCTCGCGCGACCTGTACGCGAGATACCAGCCCTAGCGCCGGAGGGGGTACCAGCCACACAAGCGGCGCGGCCTATTCGTCGAACTTCCCGGGCGTCTGCTTGTGCGGCTTCTCGTCCTCGTCCACGTCGAACTCGTCGTCTAGATCAATGAGGTCGTCGTCGTCGTCGTCGTCGTCATCGTCATCGTCGTCGTCATCGTCATCATCGTCATCGTCGTCGTCGTCGAGGTCGTCGTCCAGATCATCAGCTAGATCGTCGTCGTCGTCATCGTCGTCATCATCATCGTCGTCGTCATCGTCATCGAGGAGATCGTCGTCATCATCCTCGTCGTCATCATCCTCGTCGTCATCATCCTCGTCGTCATCATCCTCGTCGTCGTCATCCACATCGTCGATGTCGTCCTCGTCTTCCTGGTCGGCGGCACGGGCCGCGCGCGGGAAGGAGGGGTCGTGGAGGCCGAGCGAGCGCTCGAGCTCCCATGAGGTGACCAGCACGCTGCCGTCCTCGGACGGACCTGCTCTCCCCGACATACCCGTGCTCTCCGCGTTGTGCAAAAGTGTGATTGCCACCGACTCGATTGACCCGCCAACACCTCAGACGGCCGCGCTCTCGCGCTCCCGCTTGGCTTCGCGCGCCGCGCGCTTCCGCTCGTGCACGTCCAGCGACCGCTTGCGCAGCCGGATCGCCTTCGGCGTAATCTCGATCAGCTCGTCGCCTTCGATATACTCCAGCGCCGCTTCCAGCGTCAACTCCCGCGGCGGCTCCAGCTGGATGTTCTCGTCGGTGGACTTGGTCCGCATGTTCGTCAGCTTCTTTTCCCGGGTCGGATTCACATCCATGTCCCCCGGCCGCGAGTTCTCCCCGATGAGCATCCCCGAGTAAACGGGGTCGCCCGGCGAGACGAACAGCGTGGCCCGCTCCGCCAGGTTGGCCAGAGCGAATGCAACGATCACGCCGGGCTCCATCGAGACCAGCGATCCGCGCATTCTTCCGGCCAGCGGGCCGGCCCACGGCCCATACTCCAGGAAGCGGTGGTGCATGATCCCGTTACCGCGGGTGTCGGTCATGAACTCGGACCGATAGCCGAACAGCCCGCGCGCGGGGATCCGGTACAGCATCCGCACCGTTCCCTGCCCCGGGTTCTTCATCTCGATCAGCTCGGCCCGCCGCGGCCCCAGCTTCTCGATCACCGCGCCGAGGAATTCCTCGGGGACGTCGATGGACAGCTCCTCGTACGGCTCCAGCCGCGCGCCTTTCTCGCCGACCTTCGTGATGAACCGCGGGCGTGACACCTGGAACTCGTAGCCCTCGCGCCGCATCGTCTCCATCAGGATCGTGAGGTGCAGCTCGCCCCGCCCGGAGACGGTCCACGCGTCCATCGTCTCCGTGTCCTCGACGCGCAGCGCGACGTTCCGCTCCAGCTCCTTCGTCAGCCGCTCGCGGATCTGCCGCGACGTCACGAACTTCCCGTCGCGGCCGGCGAACGGCGAATCGTTCACCGAGAAGTCCACCGAGATGGTCGGCTCCTCCACGGCGATCCCCGCGAGCCGCTCGGGATTCTCCGCGTCCGCGATGGTGAGCCCGATCTCGACGCCGTCGATGCCGGCGAGCGCGACGATCTCCCCCGCGCTCGCGCTCCCGATCTCTCCCCGCTCGAGCCCCTCGAACGCGAACAGCCTGGTCACGCGCGCGTATTCCGGCGACTGCGAGCCGTCCACGTGCAGCAGCGCGACGCGCTCTCCCACCTTCACCTTCCCGCGCTCGATCCGCCCGATGCCGAGGCGGCCCAGGTACGGCGAGTAGTCGATCGTGGAGACGAGCATCTGAAACGGTCCGTCCTCGTCGCCGGGGGGCGGTGGCACATGCTCAACGATGGTCTCGAACAATGGCACGAGGTCCGGGTTGGGAGACTCCAGATCCATGGTCGCCGTCCCGTCGCGCGCCGACGCGTACACCACGGGGGCGTCGAGCTGCGACTCGTCCGCCTCCAGCTCGATCAGCAGGTCGAGAACCTCGTCGTGCACGCGCATCGGGTCCGCGCCCGGCCGGTCGATCTTGTTGATGACGATGACCGGTGTGCGACCGAGCTCGAGCGCCTTGCGCAGCACGAACCGCGTCTGCGGCATCGGACCGTCGAACGCGTCCACCACGAGCAGCACGCCGTTCACCATGCGCAGGATGCGCTCGACCTCGCCGCCGAAATCGGAGTGACCCGGAGTGTCGATGATGTTGATCTTGGTGCCGCGCCACCGGACCGACGTGTTCTTGGCGAGAATCGTGATCCCCCGCTCGCGCTCGAGCGGGTTGGAGTCCATGACGCGCTCCATCACGACCTGGTTCTCGCGGAACGCGCCGGCCTGCCGGAGCATCTTGTCCACGAGGGTGGTCTTGCCGTGATCGACGTGCGCGATGATTGCGATGTTGCGGATGTGCTGGCTTGGCATAACTAGGGAAATCTAGTTCGCTCCCGGCTGGAATCGGCGGTCCCGATTACATCAGGCGCGGGCATTGCATTCCGGGAAACGCGCTGCGTGCTGCGTGCTGCCGTGCTGCGTCCTACCCGTGCAGGAGCTCGCTACGGGCCGCTGACGCTCAGCGGTCCGCGGGCAGCGACAGCGGGGTGCGGCTCGTGTCGCTCAGCAGCTTCGTGACGAACCGCTGGCCTTCGGACACGCGCTCCACTTCGATCGCGATGGCCTCCACGGCCTGCTCTATTCGCTCCAGACGCCCCGCCTCCTCCGGGTTGATCCGCGCGGCGGGCGCGCGCTTCCATATGCGGCGAGCGTGAGCGAACACGAGTGGGAAGGCCACGAACATTATGAGCATGACGGGGATAGCGACCCAGGCGTCGCTGTCCGGGCCGCGGCTGTATGTCGGCGGCTCCGCAGTGGCGAGAAAGCCGCTCGGGGCGGCCGTCAGAATTCCTTCCGTTTGCGCGATCTCCGACTCGAGCTGCACGATCCGCTGATCGACGATCGCCAGCTGCTGCTCGAGCCCGGCGCGATTCGTCCCCTCAGCTCCGGCGAGCTCGCCGGTGATGTCCTCGCGTCTGTCGTTGGCGCTCGACAGCTGCTCGAGTAGCTCCGCGCGCCGGGCGCGCAACCATCGCACGTCCCCCAAGCTGAGGGGAATCGAGAGGGTTTGCGCCGGCACTCCCGGGACCCCCTCGATGCGAATGACGCCCGGTGAGGGAGGAGCCGGCGCCGTGGGCTGCGCGGGAGGAACCGCGCCCTGCGCCTGCACGATCAGACCGCGTCCCGCTGCGATTCCGGCAGGATGCGGGCGGGCTCCCTGGCCCCGCTCATCAGCTTCGTGACGAAGCGCTGACCCTCCGACACCCGCTCCACTTCCACCGCGATCGCTTCAACGGCCTGCTCGATCCGCTCGAGTCTGCCCTCCGTTGCCGGAGAAAGAGCGCGGGCCGGCTGGGGACGCTTCCAGATGCGCCGCGTGTGCGCGACGACGATCGGGATCAGCAGCACCATGGCCATGAACGCCATGATGCCGATCACGTCCTCGTCTATCGGAGGCTCCGCTTGCCGCCGCGCCAGCTCCGCGGCCTCCTCGGCCTGGGCCGCCGCACCGAGCATCGCGGGCGACGCATTCGTCAGCGCCCGCTCGGTCGCCGCGATGTCCGCCTCGATCTGCACGATCCTGGAGTCGAGCGCGTCGAGGCGCTGCTGGAGGCCGGCATGCTCAGCGTTGGACGCGTCCCGCATGTCGCTGAGGACCTCTCCCCGCCGATTGCTCGCCCGATTCAGCTGATCGCCCAGCTCCGACCGGCGCGACCGCAACCCCGCTATTTCCTGCACGCTCTGCGGAAGAGCGATTGTCTGCGCGGCCGTCGTCGGCCCGGCCTCGATCTGGATGGTGGGCGACGCGGGAGCCTGCTGCACAACAGTCGGTTCCGGTAATTGCATCCCCTAGGTCTCCCGGCCGGTAAGAGTTGGCGACTGGACCCGCGTGCCTTCGAGCGCGGGGGCCGCCTTTGCTTCGGTCATCAGCTTGGTCACGAACCGCTGTCCCTCCGACACCCGCTCGATCTCGATGGCCATCGCTTCCACCGCCTGCTCAATTCGCTCGAGCCGGCCCGCCGACTCCACGGAGACCGGGCGGGGCGGCGGCGTGCGCCGCCACATGCGCCGCGCAACCGCCAGCACGATAGGGAACGCAACGAAGAGCCCGAACAGGATCACCATTCGCTCCTTGTCCGCCCCGGACCG
>JANLGX010000427.1 GCA_024654005.1 Gemmatimonadaceae bacterium
GCCGCCACGCGGGGTCGCCGAGCAGGTTCGCCGCCAGGGAAGGCGCGGGCACTATTTCGATGCGCGTGACCGCCTGCGCCGGAGCGACCGCGCTCGTGAGCATGACGCACCCGGCCGTAAGGGCGGCGCGCGCGAGTATTTCCGCCAGCCGCGGCTTGCCGCGCCATATAGTCTTCGGCAGTATATGCTCCGCCATGCGAAGGAAGTTACGGCACTCGAACCGGTAGCGCTCCATGCTGCCACTGATCGTGCTGGTGGTCGTTACGCTGGTCGCCAGGGCAGCCGGCCGGCTCGGCGCACCCGGAGTGCGGGATTGGGCCGCGGCCACGCGGGTCGGTCTGGCGATGATGTTCTTCTTCACCGCGGCGGCGCACTTCAACAGCATGCGCCCCGACATGATTGCGATGATTTCGCGAATCGCCCTCCAGATACTATTCATTGGCGCGCTGTGGTGGTCTGGAGTTCTAATATCCCGGGCGCACAATGCATCGTGACGAGGAGTATCGGTCGCGGATGATGGCAATCGTCGAGGAGCTCCACGCGCAAGGCGTGGGAAGGTACACCTCGGCACCTCCCATATATCGGCTGGCCTGGCGACTCGGCTTCCACGTTCCACCCCCGCACTACCGTTCGTTCCGCGCGCTCGCTCTGGAGATGGGCGCGCCGTTCGGGCTCCTTTGGGCGCCTCTCATGTGGGTGCTGTTCTGGAGAAGCGACCGGAACTTCCCGACAGGAACCATTGCAGCAGGTACCGTAGTCGTGGCGGCATTGCTCGCAGGGATCGGCTTTGGCTTGTCCGTGGCGGGCTACTACCGGCGGCAGGCGGAAAGTGTGCGGCTCCCTCCGCTCCCATTGACCCGATGACGCGCCGGTCCTAGATCGTCTGTGCGCCGGATTCTGAGATGACCGCCAACAAGAAGGTCGTGCAGGAATACATGGACGCCTTCAACGTGACCGATCACGCGCGCATCCTCGCCTGTCTGACGGACGACGTCGTGGCGGAAGGCAAGGTGCACACGACCAGAAAAGTCGGTGGCGTCCTGCACCTGGCGTTCTGCGACGTCTTCGAGATGCGGGAGGGCCGGATCCGACGGCTGACCTCATATATTGCCGAGATCGAGGGCTGAGCACCGCGCAACGCAGGAGGCCGACGTGCAGATCAATCCATACCTCAACTTCAACGGGTGATTGACCGCACAGCACGAGAACTGAATCCACCACGCCCTGAGCCAGGGCCACTCCAGGAGAACGCATGGCATACGTTGACGGCTTTCTGGTGCCGGTTCCCAAGAAGAAGATCGCGGTTTACCGCCGGATGGCGCACAAGGCGGGCAAGATCTGGATCGAGCATGGCGCGCTCGAGTTTCGCGAGTGCGCGGGCGACGACCTCCACCCGAAGGGTCCCGTGCCTTTCACGCGCCTCGTAAAGGCGAAGCCGAACGAGACTGTATTCTTCTCCTGGATCGTGTTCAGGTCGAAGGCCGACAGGAACCGCATCAACAAGAAGGTCATGAACGATCCACGACTCCAGAAGATGATGGAGCCGGGAGAGGCGCCGTTCGATTACACGCGGATGGCGTACGGCGGCTTCAAAGTCGCCGTCGATCTCTAACACACTCCGCTCTTGAACGAAGCTGGCGAAGGCTCCACCGGGTTCGACGCGCTCGGCGTCTCGCCAGCATTGCAGCGCACGCTGGAAGCGCTCGGCTACGAAGAGCCCACGCCGATCCAGCAGATGGCGATCCCGCCGCTGCTCGAGGGACGCGACCTCCTCGGCCAAGCGGCGACCGGCACCGGCAAGACCGCCGCGTTCGCGCTACCGCTGCTGCAGCGGCTCGCGGATGAAACCGGCGGCGGCGGACGCTCGGGCGTGCGCGCGCTCGTGCTGGTGCCGACGCGCGAGCTGGCGATCCAGGTCGCCGAAGCGGTGCACCGCTACGGCCGCGAGCTGGGCGTGCAGGTTCTGCCGGTTTACGGCGGCCAGGACTTTCAGTCGCAGCTGAAGGTTCTCCGGCGGGGCGTGGACGTCGTGGTCGCGACGCCCGGCCGCGCGCTCGATCACATTCGCAGGAACACGCTCGACCTCCGCAACGTGCGCGCGCTCGTGCTCGACGAAGCTGACGAGATGCTGGACATGGGGTTCGCCGAGGACCTCGAGGCGATACTTGCGGCCGTCCCGTCGGAGCGGCAGACCGCGCTCTTCTCGGCTACCATCCCGCCCCGCATCGCGAAGCTAGCGGAGAAACATCTTCGCGACCCCAAGCGGATCACCATCGGACGCGAAAAGGTCGCGGCGGGCGAGCTGCCCCGCGTGCGCCAGCTCGTCTACATGGTGCAACGGCGCGACAAGATCACCGCGCTCGGCCGCGTGCTGGACATGGAGAATCCCAAGTCGGCGATCGTGTTCTGCCGGACACGGACAGAGGTGGACGAAGTCGCGGAGAAGCTCGCCGGCCACGGCTCCTCCGCCGAGCCGCTGCACGGGGGCATGACGCAGGACCAGCGCGCGCGGGTGATGAAGCGGTTCCGCGACGGCACGTGCGAGCTGTTGGTCGCGACGGACGTCGCCGCGCGCGGGCTGGACATCGAGCACGTGTCGCACGTCGTCAACTTCGACGTGCCCTCGGCGCCGGATGCCTACGTGCACCGCATCGGCCGCACGGGGCGCGCGGGGCGCGCGGGAACCGCGGTGACACTGGCCGAGCCGCGCGAGCGGAACATGCTGCACAACATCGAGCGGCTGACCGGGCAGAAGATGACGGTCGAGCCCGTGCCGACGGTGATGGATCTCCGCGCGCGCCGCATCGGGCTGGTGAGCGCCGCGGTGCGCGACGCGGTCATCGCAGGCGATCTGGACGAATACGTAATCGAGCTGGGCTCGCTCGCCGGCGATTACGATCTGATGGACATCGCCGCGGCCGCCATGAAGGTCGCACACGACTCGCTGCTCGGTCCCATCGACGAGAAGGAGATCGCGCGCGTCGTGCTCGAGCCGCAACGGGAGCGCGCGCCGAAGCGCGACGGCTACAAGAAAGCCACGAAGGCGAAGAAGTACGACAAGCCCGCGCGCAAAAGGTCAGGCGGCGCGAAGTTCGAGAAGACTTTCGACAGGAAGAGCGGCAAGAAGAAGGGCTACCCGAAGCGCGAGACCGGTCGCCGGGGGAATCGGCCGCGGTAAAGCGGATGCGCTGGCTCCAAGTGAGAGTCAGGGGAATCCAAGAGGTGAGAAGCCAGATGCCAGGTAGCCAGAAGCGAGAGTATTGCTCTCGCGTCTGGCTATCTCAATGCTGGCATCTCACCTCTTGGATTCCCCATCAGCCTTCCCGAAATCCGCAAACTTCCGCATCGATATCGTCTCATAGGTAAGTCCTTCCCTCGCCCACTCCACCGCCGCGTCCGCCTGATCGTCCGAGTGTCCGAGCGAGACCAGCGCGTAGTGCGACATCGCCAGTGCCGTCTCCCGTTCGCCGAGCACCGTCCGGCCGACACCGATCGCGTCGAGATATTCCTGCTCGGCCGAGCTATGTGTCCGCACCACGGTATCGAGGTTGGGATTCATGCGCAGCGCGAGGTCCAGCACCTGCCGCGACTGGAACGCGCCCGGGGCCGCGAGGATCAGCAGCCGCGCGGTGTGCGGTGATGCCAGCTCGAGTATCGTCGGCCGGGCGGCGTCGCCCCACACGGCCCGCACTCCGTCCTTGCGCGCCGCCTTGGCCGCCGCGCGGTCCATCTCGATGACCACGAACTGAAGATTCTGCGCGGCCAGCGTCCCGGCGATCGCGCGTCCCACGCGACCGTAGCCGACGAGGATCGCGTGTCCGATCAGCGGCTCTTCGCCCGGCGGGAACGCGATCGACATCTCCGTTGTGCGCTCCAGTGCCTCGATCATCCGCGACTGCCCCTTCGTCCACCGGTCGAGCTTGCCCGCGAGTGCGAACATGAGAGGATTGAGCGTGATCGAGAGGATCGCCGCGGCCAGAATCAGGTCGCGTCCGGTATCGGAGAGCAGCCCGAGCGTCACGGCCAGTCCTGCGAGAATGAAGGAGAACTCGCCGATCTGCGCGAGGCTCGCCGCTACGGTCAGCGACGACCTGATGCGATAGCCGAGCAGCAGCACGATCGCGATCACGACCAGCGACTTGCCGACCACGACGATTCCGAGCGTGCCCAGCACGGCCAGCGGCTCGCGCACGAGGATCCCCGGATCGAACAGCATACCGACCGAGACGAAGAAGAGCACCGCGAACGCGTCCTGCAGCGGCAGCGCTTCCGCGCCCGCCTGATAGCTCAGGTCGGAGCCGTTGATCACGACACCGGCGAAGAACGCGCCGAGCGCCACCGAAACGCCGAACAGCACGGCCGACCCGAGCGCGATGCCCAGCGCGGTCGCGAGCACCGCGAGCGTGAACAGCTCGCGCGAGCCCGTGTGCGCCACGTGCTCGAGCATCCATGGAATGATTCGGCGGCCGGCGATCAGCACCAGCGCAAAAAAAGCCGCGACTTTCGCCAGGGTGATGCCGAGCGTCAGCAGGAGGCTGCGATCTCCCGCGTCGCCCACCAGATCGGGCGCCGTCCCCATGGACGCCGCGAACGCCGGCAGGAGTACCAGAACCAGCACCATCACCAGATCCTCGACCACTAGCCATCCGACGGCGAGCTTGCCATCGAAGCTGTCGAGGCCGCCCCGCTGCTCGAGCGCGCGCAGCAGCACCACCGTGCTCGCGACCGACAATGCGAGCCCGAACACCAGCCCTTCGCCGAGCGGCCAGCCCCACAGCCTGGCGATGACCGCGCCGAACCCGGTCACGATCACGATGCGCCCGATCGCTCCGGGGATCGCGATGCGCTTCACCGACAGGAGATCCGTGAGCGAGAAGTGCAGGCCGACGCCGAACATCAGCATGATCACGCCGATCTCGGCGAGCTGCCCGGCGATCGCGATGTCGGCGGTGAACCCGGGCGAATGCGGGCCTACGAGCACCCCTGCCAGCAGATAGCCGACAATCGGCGGAAGCCCGACGCGCGTGACGAGCAGGCCGAGGAGAAATGCCAGTCCCAGGCCTGCGGTGATCGTCGCGATGAGCGGTGCGTTGGGAACCATGGCTCGGTCGACGGAGTCAGGATGAGGTAAAGGAGAATCTACTCCAGCGACTGGCCGGAGCTAACTGCGGACGCGGTCTTACCTTGGACTGCCGGCGTCGCGCGGCGAAGCGCGGAAGTTCGCATTTTGCGCCCCCGCGCGCCGTTCCCGTCAACTTCGCGTGCTTTGCGCCCCGCATGGCAGCATCCTATCTTGGCGGCGGGAGTCCTATGTCAGACTTGCAGGGCCAGCTCGATCGCAGCTTTGCCGGACAGTATCACATCGGGCGCGAGCTCGGCAGCGGCGGAATGTCTCGCGTATTCACCGCTCGCGAGGACGCGCTCGACCGCGACGTGGTCATAAAGGTCCTTTCCGCCGACCTCGCGGCAACCATCTCGAGCGAGCGCTTTGCGCGCGAGATCCAGCTCGTCGCGGAATTGCAGCATCCGCATATCGTTCCCATCCTGACGGCGGGCGTGACCGACGGCATCCCGTATTTCGTCATGCCGTTCGTGCCGGGCCAGTCGCTGCGCGACTACATGCGGTCCGGGCGCGTTCCGCGCGACGAGGCGTGCAGGATTTTGTGCGACGTCGCGACGGCGCTCGAGCACGCGCACTCCCACGGCATCGTGCACCGCGACATCAAGCCGGAAAACGTGTTGCTGAACGGTAGAACGGCGATCGTCGCGGATTTCGGAATCGCCAAGGCGATCAGCGTTGCGCGCGCGCCACAGGCCGGCGGCATGCTCACGACCGCCGGCTCCACGCTCGGCACCCCCGCGTATATGGCGCCGGAGCAGGTCACCGCCGACTCCGTGGACGGCCGTGCCGATTTGTATTCCTGGGGGATATTGGCTTACGAGATGCTCGCAGGACGGCATCCGTTCGCCGGCAAGCGATCGCCGCAGCAGATGATGTCGGCACACGTCGTGGAGCGCCCGGCCAAGCTGTCGATGGTGCTGGACAAGGCATGGCGTGGTGTGCAGGACATTCCCGACCTCGTGATGCGCTGCCTCGAGAAAGACCCGGACCGGCGCCCGCAGTCCGCGAGCGAAGTCCTCCAGGTCCTGGACGGCGGCTCCGTCCGCATAGAGCGCGGTCCAGCCGATCAGGTGGCTTCCGTAGCCGTGCTGCCGTTCGCCAACGTCAGCAACGACCCCGACAACGATTACTTCTCCGACGGCGTCACCGAAGAGATCATCAGTGCGCTCGCCCGCTCCCGGCGGCTCCGCGTCGCGGGCCGCGCGTCGTCGTTCTCTTTCAAGGGGAAGGAGGTGGACCTGCGTGAGGCCGGTGAGCGCCTCAACGTGCAGGCGCTCGTCGAGGGAAGCGTCAGGCGCGTCGGGAATCGCGTGCGCGTGACGGCGGAAGTCGTCAACGCCAGCGACGGGTTCCAGCTGTGGTCGGAGCAATTCGATCGCGAGCTGACCGACGTATTCGCCCTGCAGGACGAGATCGCACAGGCTGTGGTCGCGGCGCTGTCTCCCGCGCAGACGGATGCGGCCAACGCGACACCGGCCGGGGCGACACACCGCGTCGACCCGCGGGCGTACGATCTCTATCTGCGGGGCAAGTTCATCCTGAGCAATCAGCTCGTGACCGGCAACGCGATCGCGCGCGCGCTGGCGAATTACAGGGAAGCCGTAGCTCTCGCGCCGGACTTCGCACCGGCGTACGCGGCGCTGGCGGGCGGCTATCTGGCCGCGTCGATATATCTGGTGATCCCGACGGCGGAAGCGATGACCGCGGCGCGCGCGGCGACCGATCGGGCGATGTCGCTGGAGCCGGATCTCGCCGATGCTCACACAATCGCCGGCTACATCTCATTCATGTACGACTGGGACTGGGACGAAGCCGATCGCAGATTCCGCCGCGCGCTCGAGCTGAAGCCGAACGACTCGGGCATCCACGGGCGCGTCGCCATGTTCGAGGCGAGCCGCGGAGCGGTGGCTGCGACCATTCTGCACGCCCGCCGCGCGGTCGAGCTCGATCCCCTCTCCGCCTGGATACGACACATCGCCGGCGGAGCACTCGTGTGCATCCGGCACTACGACGAAGGACGGGCGTATCTGGAGGAAGCACTCGAGCTCGATCAGCATTTCGCGGAAGCGCATCGCTGGTTGAGCGTGGTCGCATCGCTCACCGGCGACAGCGAGGAAGCGCTGGCCCGCGCGGAGCAGGCCGCCGCCCTGACCAACCGCAATCCGTGGACGGTGGTGAACATGTGCATCGCGCACGCGATGGCGGGCCGGCGAGGCGACGTCGAGCGCTGCGTCGCGGAGCTGGCTGAGCGCCGCGCCAGCGGGAACGTTGTTCCCCTGGCTCTTGCGTTCGGCCACATGCTGCTCGGCGATGCCGACGAAGCGTTCACCTGGCTGGATAAATCGGTGGATCAGCGCGACTTCTGGCTCCCCATGGCCGCGTTCGGACCGCAGTACGACCTGTTCCGGGGAGACCCGCGCTTCGCGGCGGTGCTGCGGCGGATCGGAACTCCCACCGTGCCTCCTATACCGACGGGCGTAATCCCCGCAATGGTGGCTCCGGCCGTCTGACGGATTCGCGAAGTGCCGGGGAATCCAGGAGCCACTGCGGGTTTCCCGGAACCTGCCTCTAATCGTCCTCATCCTCGATCGACACAGCGCCTGAAGCCGGTGCCGAGTACGCCTGCGCCGCTCCGCCGCCGTATACCAGCCCGCCGCCGGAGTGCCCGACGTTGTAGCCCATGCCGACGAGCCCGATTGTCGCCAGCGTGACGACCACGCGCGCCGCCGCGCCGGTCCGCCCCCGGATCAAGCCGACGCCGGAGAGCAGCAGCACCGCGCCGGCCGCGTACACGAACTGCGTCCCGGCCTCTTCGTGCTCCTCCACGGCGTCCTCATTCACGAAGCGCTCGACCTTGTCTTCCTCGGTCTCCCCCGTCTGCAGCGCCACCCAGCCGCTCACGAGCAGCAGCGCCAGCATGGCTATCGTCATCCCCCAGGCGAGCGGCACGCGCGCCTGGCGGCGAATGGCGACCAGTGCCCCGATCGCGAACAACGGGATCAGGATCGTCAACGCCATCGGCATGTGAACGATCAATGGGTGCAGCGGAGATGGCAGCGAGAACATTGTTTCTCCCGTATATGGGGTGCGACTTCGTGCTTGCCCCGCAATGTCCGCGAATTCCCGACAGCGCCATATCCGGCATTTGACTTGATTTGACAAGACACCTGTCGCGGCACCCGCCGCGGGACCTTCAATGGACGATCTGACCAGCCGGAGAGTCGAACGGGACGATGTCGCTCCCGAATCAGCGTTCCGCGGACCGCTTCCGCCGGTCCTGGCGATGTTCCTCGTATTCGTCGTGGTGGGCGGGACGATCGACCTCATCCTCGACAAGCCCACGACCATCTGGTCCTGGCACGTCGCGTTCGAGGCGGCGATGGTGCTCGTCAGCCTGTCCTTCGCCATCGTGCTCTTTCTCGGCTGGCGGCGCGCGGCGGGGGCGCTGCGGCAGACGCACGCTACTCTCGCCGCGACGGACCTCGCCCTCGCGCGGCGGGAGGCCGAGCGCGACCGCTGGCGCAGGACCGCGGAGGAAGCGCTCGCCGGATTCTCCCGGGCCATAGATCGGCAGTTCGACGAATGGCAGCTCTCACGCGCCGAGCGCGAGGTGGCGCTGCTGATCCTGAAGGGCGAGGGCCACAAGCAGGCGGCCGCGAAGCTCGGCCGCTCCGAGCGCACGATCAGGCAGCACGCGGTGGAGGTCTACCGCAAAGCGGGGTTGCAGGGCCGGGCCGAACTGGCGGCTTTCTTTCTGAATGATCTGATGCTCCCCGTTGGCAGCTCCAAGCGGGATGCAGGGGAATCCAAGTTCGGAGTGTGGCAGTAGGGAGGGATCAGTTGGCAGTCACAGCTCGCGGAACTCCTAACTGATCACTCCTAACTGCCACCCTCCGAACTTGGATTCCCTTTCAGCTTCTCCGGAGCCACTGCGGCACCCACCAATTAGCCTTCCCCAGAAGTCCCATCAAAATCGGCACAAGCACGACCCGGATGAGTGTCGCGTCGAGCGCGACCGCGAACGCCAGGCCGAGCCCGAACTCGCGCGTCGCCGTCAGCCGCGTAAAGCCGAACGAGCCGAACAGCACGACCATGATGAGTGCCGCGCTCGTGATCAGCCCGCCCGTCTGCGACAGCCCGCTGATCACCGAGCCGCGGTTGTCGCCGGTGCGATCGTACTCCTCCTTGATTCTGCCGAGCAGAAAGACCTCGTAGTCCATCGACAGGCCGAACAGGATCGTGAACAGCATCAGCACGATGAAGGAGTTGAGTCCCCCCGGCGGCACGAGGTTGATCAGGTCCGCGCCGACGCCGTCCTGAAAGACGTACACGAGAAAGCCGTACGCCGCGAGCACCGACAGCAGGTTCATCACGATCGCCTTGAGCGGCACGACCAGCGAGCGAAACGCGATCATAAGCACGATGAACGTGATCGCGAGCACCAGCGGCACGACGCGCTTGAGACTGCCGAACAGCTCGGCGTCGAAGTCGATGACGGCGGCGGTCATTCCTCCGACCCGCAGATCGAGGCCGGCAGCGCTCGCTGGATCCGCTGCGCTGACGCGCAGCTCCCGCACGAGGTCCACGGCTTCCGCCGACTCCGGCGCGCCGCGGGGCACGAGCACCAGCAACGCGTGCCGTCCGTCCTCGCTCATGCCGCCGATCGTCGCGTGCTCGATGCGCGGCTCCGCCGCCAATCGTGCGCGAACGGCTCCCAAAGCTTGCAGGTTTTCAGGAGAGAGCGCGCCGCCCTCCGGCCGCGGCTGCGCCAGCAGCACTATGGGAGCCATCCACCCCCGGGAGAAGTTCCGCTCCAGCAGCTCGTATCCCTGCCGCGCTTCCATCTCCTCGGAGATGTCGCTCGCCCCCATGTTCCACGCCCGGAGTCGCAGCGTCGGCGCGATGAAGATCCCGAGGATCACGACGGCCGGAACGAGGTAGCGCCACGGGTGCGTCATCGCCTGGTGCGCCCATCGCCCCCAGCGCGAGTCCGCGGCGCTTGTCTTCCGCCGCGGGTGCCGCGGCCAGTTCACCTTCTCGCCGAGCAGGAGCAGCAGCGCCGGCAGCAGCGTGACCGTCATCAGCACCGACGTGAGCACCACCGTGACTCCGCCGAGCGCGAGCGTGTGCAGGAAGCTGATGCGCACGAGAAAGAGCGCGAGAAAGCCGGTGCACACCGCGAGCCCCGAAACGAGCACCATGTGTCCGGCGCGCAGCGTCGCGATCTCCACGGCGTCGCGCACGGTCGCGCCCTTGGCCAGCTCCTCGCGCCAGCGGCTCACCAGGAACAGCGCGTAATCCACCCCGACGCCAAGCCCGACCATCGTTACCGCATTTTGCGCGAACACGCTCACCGGCATGGAGCGCGACAGGAGGAACAACGTCGCCAGCGCGACTACGCTGGTTCCCAACGCGATCGCGAGCGGGAGTCCGGCGGCCAGCGGCGCGCCGAACACGACCAGGAGCACGATCAACACCAGCGGAATGCCGATCTTCTCGGCCCGGATCAGGTCGTCGGACGAATTGACGTCGAGATCGTGAAACAGCGGAACCATCCCCGTCAGCTTCACCTGCCACTCGGCGCTCAGCGCGGCGCTCGCGGCCGCCGCGCGGATCCGGCCGACGTCGGTCTCCGCGTCGAAGAACGTCGCGGCCCGCGGCGTCACGAGCAGGAGCGCGGAGCGCCCGTCGTGCCCGAGCAGCGTGCTGTCGCGCGTGTTCCAGAAGTGCCGCACTCCGCGGACACCGGCCGAGTCGATCAGCGCGCGCGCGATCGTCTCTGTCGCGGCGGCGAACGCGGGGTCGGTTACCGGCGTGGATTCCGCGGTGAGCACCGCCGGAAACACGAACGCCGAGCCTTCGCCGAACGCGGCATTGATGTCGCGCGACACCAGCTCCGACGGACTGCCGGTGACCGCATCGGTGCTGCCGCGGAGAGCGCCCCCCAGCTGGAGCGCGAACGGCGCCGCTGCGGCCAGCAAGGCGATCCACAGCACGACGACCGTGCGGGGGTTGCGGAGGACGAGCCGGATTAGTCGCCGCATGGCAGAAACCGCGATTGTTTGTAAGAGCTCATGCTGACTCCGTGTGCACTGAGACGACTGCCATCACCGTCAGGATACCCCTTCTCCGTAGCGATTGGGGTCCGTCAAATGACGTAGATGACGATCTGTTTCGCGCCGGCACCGGCCTTTTGTGCTACTATTTGCGCGACGAGCGAATCGGTGTGCCAGGTGCCGATTTCAAAATCCGTCGGAGCCAACCACGCACAGGAGGTAGGCGATGGATAATCTTGGAAAAGGGCTGACTGCTCTTGCCGCGCTGGCGTTTGCGCTGGCAATCGTAACGGCCTTCATGGGCGACATCATGGGTATATCGCCCGAGGGATTCTCGCGCGCTTGCTCGAACCTGGCGTTGCTCGCCATCGCGTCGGTTGTCACATTCGGCGCGTGGTCGCCCGCGGCTCGGCCGTAGACCGGACCGCAAGCTTTTGAAAGCCGGCAGTCAGCGGGATTGTTCCGCCGACTGCCGGCTTGGAGCATCGCGCGCATCGTACGCGGCTCAGGCCGCCGGAAGAAAGCGCGCCTGCTTGATCTTCCCCGAGTCACCCGCGAACGGGCCCTCCCCCATTCGATAGAGCTGGATGTCCGGCACCAAGGTCTCGGGGTATTCGCGCCACGCCTCGCGGAAGTCCGCGTTCAGCGACACGAGGCTCGGTACGATCGATTCGGCGAACCGGCGCGCCAGCGCGGCGTCCGGCTCGCGCGACACCTCGAACAGGAAGCGGGGCCGCACGGCGCCGTCGGGTCCTTCCGCTACCGAGAGGCAGAACGAATTCGTTATCGCGGCGAGCGCCGTATCCTGGTACAGGCACTGCTCGATGTCTTCCGGATAGATGTTCGCGCCCATCACGCTGATCGTGTAATCGCGCCGCCCGTAGATCCACAGGAACGGAAGCCGCACGTTGCCGTCGCCGCACTCGCGCCGGAGCTGGTCCATGTCCACGCCGAGCGCGGCCAGTCGCGTCTTCATCTCGTCGCTCGAGAGAATGCCGCCCACGTCGTGCACGTTGTACCGGATGCGCGGCGACAGCAGCGAGCCGCGCGTGATCGTGCACACCACCTCGCTGTGCTCGTTCACCTCGAAGTGGTGCATGAGCGGGTTGTACTGAAAGACCATGGGCAGCCGTGAATCCGAGCCGAACAGCGCGGCCTTCACGTCCTCGCGCTCGCGCGCCAGCCGCCGGAGGGCGACCGAGATCGGCGTCTCGCCGGCGATGCCGATCTCGAGATCGGTCGCGCCATAGCCGGAATACACTTTGGTGAATCTGCGCAGCAGGTAGTCGCGCAGGCCTTCCGACATCCCCTCGCCGCCCGCCAGCCCGAAGACGCGATACTCGTCGAACGGAAACCCTTCTTCCTCGGCGACGTCCAGCAGGTGCTTGAGGAACGGCGGATAGCCGGTGATGAGGTAGGTGTAACCGGGACCGAAGAAGCGCAGCGTGTGCAGGATCTTCGCGATGTCCGGCCCGGTGTTCTTGACGATCCCGTTCTTCTGCAGCGAGATCCCCATGTTGAGACCGGTCGCCCACGCCCCCATGCTGAAGCCGTTGATCGTGATCCACCGCTCGCGGCCGTAACCGTACGTGGCGAAGTAGCTCACGAAGGTGTGGCTCTGGCGCCGCTCCTTCGCGCTGCGCACCCAGTTGTACGGCGTGCCGGTGGACCCCGACGATTCGTCGATCATGGTCTGGCCGTGGAAAAACGTTCCGCCGATGCAGCGCGCGGCGGTCGCGTACGGCTTGATGTACGACTCCTTGTCCGTCTCGGGAATGCTGCCGTCCGCCCGCGCGAGCGTGAAGTCGCGGTATGCCGGCACCTCGCGCAACGCGCGATAGTACGCCTTGCGCGCTTTCACGCGCGACGCCCACGCCATGTAGGCGGGGGGCATCAGCTTGAAGACGCCGAGAAACATGGGATACGTCGCGCAGGCCAGCTTGAGCACGAAATCACACGGTGCCTGGATGGCGAACTCGAGGCGTTCACGTGTCGTGGGCCGGATTCGGGGATCTGGGTTCATGAGGGCTCCGTAAGTCGACTGCGGCGACCAGCTCTTCGCCCCCACGATACCCCAGCCAAAGGGGCTCCGCGCTGCGTCAAATGACGTAGACGAGGACCTTTCTTTCACTAGGTTTCCGCCCCATGGTCGCAAACCAGCGGTTCGGGGGGCGCCACGCCGCGCTGGCGTTCATCCTCGTCACGGTCTTCATCGACGTGCTGGGGTTCGGCCTGATCATCCCGGTCCTCCCGAAGCTCATCGTCGATCTCTCCGGCGGCGACACCGCGCGCGCCGCGAGAGTGTTCGGGCTGTTCGGCACCGTGTGGGCGCTGATGCAGTTCATCTTCTCGCCGATCATCGGCTCGCTCTCCGACCGGCTGGGCCGGCGCCCGGTCATCCTCATCTCGTGCTTCGGCTTGGGATTGGACTACGTCATGATGGCGCTCGCGCCGACGCTGGCGTGGCTGTTCGTCGGACGGATGATATCCGGCATCACCGCGGCCACCATCGCGACCGCGAGCGCGTACATCGCGGACGTGTCACCGCCCGAGAAGCGCGCCGCGAACTTCGGACTCATCAGCGCCGCGTGGGGCGCGGGTTTCATCATCGGCCCGGCGCTCGGCGGACTGCTCGGCCAGGTCAGCCCGCGGCTGCCGTTCTGGACGGGTGCCGGCCTCGCGCTCGTGGGCGTCGCGTACGGCTTCTTCGTCCTGCCCGAGTCGCTGCCGCCCGAGAGGCGCGCGGCGTTCACCTGGAGGAAGGCGAATCCAGTCGGCGCGCTCACGCTGCTGCGCTCGCACCACGAGCTGCTCGGTCTCGCGTCCGTCAACGCGATCTACCTGCTGGCGCACCACGTTCTGCCGAGCGTCTGGGTGCTGTACACGGGGTACCGCTACGGCTGGAGCACCGGGATGACCGGGCTCGCGCTCGCCGCCGTCGGACTCGGCAGCATTCTCGTGCAGCTGTTCGTCGTGCGGCGCGCGGTCGCGGCGTTCGGCGAGCGGATCACACTGCTCATCGGACTGTCGTTCGGCGCCGCTGGATTCGCGATCTGGGGGCTCGCGCCCGACACGCGCGTCTTCTGGCTGGGGCTGCCGATCTTCTCGTTGATGGGATTGGTCGGGCCGTCGGTGCAGGCGTTGATGACGGTGCGCGTGCAGCCGCACGAGCAGGGTCAGCTCCAGGGAGCGAACAGCAGCATCATGGGACTCACCGGGCTCGTGGGTCCGGGGCTGTTCACGCTGACGTTTGCGTACTTCATCGGCGCAGGGACCCGGTGGCACATTCCCGGCGCGTCATTCCTGCTTGCGGCTGTGTTGATGGTACTGGCGCTCGCGGTGACGGTGACGATCAATGCGAGAGCAGCGGCCTACGTGAAGGTTGAAGGGGAATCCAGGCCGTGAGCAGAGAGCTGTTAGCAGTGAGCCATCAGCAACTGCGATTCGGACGTTCCGGGGATTTGGCCGGCAAAACGCGCCGACACGTCCAATATGTTCAGTTGCTGAGAGCTGACGGCTAACGGCTCGCTGCTCACGGCCTGGATTCCCCATCCAAATTCCAGGAGCCTGAGACCGAACAAAGGAAAGGCCACCCGAACCTCAGGTGGCCTTTTTACATCACGGACAAGGAATAGGAATCAGCTGACTTCCTCCCCATCGTCCTCGAAGTCCTCGAAAGCGAATCCGCCGCTCTGGCGGAACACCTCGAGCGCTTCGGCCGTGCCTGCGCCCGCGAACGCGGGAGTCAGCGAAAAGCTGATCGCGCGCCGCGCGCCTTCGGGCCAGTCGGGCATCGCCAGACCGGCGACGAGCCGCTGGATCACCGAGCCGCATTCGGCGAGGAGCCGGCCTGCGGTGATGCCGAGGATCTCGAGCGGAATCTCGAGATCGCTGGTGTGAAGCTCGCCGGCGGTGTCGCGCCACGCGGCGTCGCCCACGGCGCCACGCTCCGCCCACACACCCAGGTGCCGGATCGCGCCGGACCCGCCGCCGCCGGACAGCGCCGTGCGCTGACCTTCGACCGCGGCCGCCAGTGCGAGCGCCAGCAATTCGGAGCTGGGTGCGCCGTACAAGGTCACGATCTCGCGCGGAGGCCGCTCGGAATGCAGCGGCGAAGGCACCGAGTTGACGTGAGCGAGCACGGTCGAGTGTTCCGCGTTCTCCTCTAACATTACGAGTACATCCATCCAGCCTCCTTTGTTTTGGGCGACCAATAATACACCGGTGATCACCGTTCGTCGCATGAAGTTTTCTTCATGAACGAACGAGACCCCTCTCGTCAGTTAGACGAGCCGGTCCGGCAATTGGTAAGGGAAGGCATAACCCGTTCCAGACTGAGGACTACTAGTGGTAGTAGTCTGCGGGGGAACTGCCACTGCGAAACGAACAGCTGCCCGCGATCCGCTAGTCGCTGTCAGCCATTCAGCCGCCGACGATGTTGACCGGCCGGGAGACCAGGAACCGCAATTCGCGATACTGCGGGTGGAACGCAACGACAGGTCAGCGAGGTAGGCAGCTGAATGGCTGGCAGCTTCTAGCTGGTGGCGGGCAGCTATTCAGTTCTCTGTTGCCGTCAGAACCGGCTCGATCCCGCGAGTCTGGAATATCCGCGCGACGGTCTCCCCGATCTTGTTGTTCGGCGTGCTCGCCCCCGCCGTGAGCCCCACCCGCACCGGCCCCTCCGCCCCGAGCCACCCCGCGCTCGTCGTCTCGCCCCCGGGGCTCCGGTGCCGGATCGTTCCCGCCCCGGGATCGATGCAGTCCGCGTCCTCGATGTGGTACGTCGGCACCTTGAGGGCGCAGATCGCCGCCAGCGAGATCGTGTTGCTGGAGTTGTACCCGCCCACCACCACCATCGCGTCGAGCGGTTCCGTGAGCAGCTCCTCCACCGCGTCCTGCCGATCCTGCGTCGCGCTGCAGATCGTGTCGAACGTCCGGAAATTCTCGGCCAGATATTCCGGGCCGTACCGGTGCGCGAGCGCCTCGCCGATCCGCCCCCCGATTGCCAGCGACTCCCGCGCCAGCATCGTCGTCTGGTTCGCCACGCCGATCCGCTTCAGGTCGCGCTCGGGATCGAACTCCGCGTCGAAGGCGTTCGGCAGCCGCTCCCGCAGCTCGCTCGCCTGGATCTTCCCCTCGATGAAATCGCAGACGACCTCGGCCTCCTCCATGTTTCGCACCACTATGGACTTGGCTCCCGGGTACTTGAGCGTCTGCGACGCCGTCGCCCGCGTCTCCTCGTGGAAGTACTTGCCGTGGATCAGCGACGTCAATCCATCCCGCGCGTAACTCTCCACCCGCTTCCACACGTTGAGCACCGACCCGCAGGTCGTGTCAACAACGATGCATCCCAGCGACCGGAGTGACTCGAAATCACCGATGGTGACGCCGAAAGCCGGCAGGATGACGACGTCCTCAGGGCGGATGACGCTGAAGTCGAAGCCTTCCGGACCGGGCAAGAGGAACGTCACGCCCATCGCCCGAAGCTTGGCGTTCACGTGCGGGTTGTGGATGATCTCCCCGACCAGGTAGATCCGGCGGTCCGGAAACTTCCGCCTGGACTGGTAGGCGTAGTCCACCGCGCGCTCGACCCCGTAGCAGAAGCCGAACTCGCGGGCCAGCCGGACGGTCGTGTCCCCGGCGGTCAGGGTGTACTCATTCGTACGCAACAGGTCCACGAGCTGCCCCGTATAGTCCACGGCCAGCTCTTCCTCGACCTCGGCCTTGAAGCCGAGCCCTTTCCGAAAGTAGGTTACCTGCCCTCCCTCACTGGTCATACGATCCAATCTAGTCAGCCCCCTGCCGGGTCGTCCTCGGAAGAGCCCCTCTCTCCCGATCCGGCCGACGTGGACCTGCCGCCACTTCAGAAACCTCCTGCGATCAGGAGGGGCGACACCATCGGCGTGGTGGCCCCATCGTACGCGCCGCGCCCCGGCTGGCTGCTGCGCGGGGTGAAGGCGCTCGAGCACGTCGGCTTCAACGTGGTGCTCGACACCGAGATCGAGCAGATGCGCCGGTTCGAGCGCCGCGAGGACGAGCGCCGCGCCGAGAACTTCATGGGAATGTGGATCGACCCGCGGGTGAAGGCCGTGATCGGCGGTACCGGCGGCTACGGCGCGACGCGGATGATCCCGTATCTCGAGTCCGAGGTGTTTCGCCGGAATCCCAAGCCGTTCGTCGGCTACTCCGACATCACCGCGCTGCACATGTGGCTGATGCGGCGCTCGGGGATCCGCGTCTTCCACGGCCCGACGGTGGACGATCTCATCCCGAGCATGCGCGACCAGACGATGATCTCGCTGCTGAGCGCGCTGATGACGCCGCGACCGACGACGAAGCTCGGCAAGGGCATCGCGCGCACGAGCCGGCCCGGCCGCGCGGTCGGCCGGCTCACCGGCGGGAATCTCTCACTCGTGCAGCAGACGATCGGCACGCCGTACGAGATCGACACGCGCGGCGCGATCCTCTTTCTCGAAGAGACCACGGAGCCGATGTCGGTCGCGGACGAGCGGCTGGTGCATCTCCGCGCGGCGGGGCTGCTCCAGCACATCCGCGGGATCGTGTTCGGCCAGCTTTCGCTGGACCGATCAGAGGAAAACGAGTTCGAGGATTTCCTGCTCGATCTCGTGGCGGACCTCGGCGTCCCGGTGGTGATGGATTTCCCCGCGGGGCACGAGGTGCCCAACCTCACGCTGCCATTGGGGACGATGGTTGAGCTGGTGGCCGAGGAGCAAACGGGGTGGATCAGCTATGCGGAGGATGCTCTTGCGGAAGCCCCGTCCGCTTGAGAGTGTGCAAGATGGTGATCCCGCTACGTCCCATGTACATGAACCTATTGTGCGTGATCGCCGCTTGTGCATTCGCGTATCCGTTGCGCGCGCAGCCGGCGCCCCTCGATCGGGCGGCTGTCAGCCTGCTCGTCGACGCAGTGCTCGACGAGCTGTTGCCCGAAGGCAAGAGACTTTCGCGCGTACCCATCGCGCAGCGGGGGATCTTCTTCGACCACGAGCGGACCCTGGCTGCGTTCGGCTATCCCGGAGCGCCGCCGCTCCCGCTTTCCGGTCTTCGCCTTCGAGCGACCGTAAACCCGGGCTCCGAAACGCTGCTCGATGACTGCGATCAGTTGATGCGCGGGCCATGCAATCAGCTCGGTTGGGCCGTGTACGTGCGGATAGCTCCCGTCTCCGTCACGCCGTCGGAGGCGAGGGTTCACGCGTCCATAGTTTGGCCGGAGCGCGGATCCACCGTCTTCGAGGAAGGCGTCGTCCCCTCTGGACGTGCCGGGCTCGTCGGATTTACGGCGGACCTTTACTTCGCCCGATTGGCCGACGGCAGCTGGAAGCTCGTGAAGCAGGGCCCGACAGCGGTCAGCGAGTAAGAACGTTGTATC
>JANLGX010000434.1 GCA_024654005.1 Gemmatimonadaceae bacterium
GCGGTCATGGCGATCGAGAACTCGGCGGGATCCACGATGCACCAGACAAAGAGGCCGATGCAGCCGAAGGCGATGACGGGACGGGGCAATCGGTTGATGCCGTCGATCAGGGAATCGAACCATGTCCGTTTTCCCCTGTACTGGAACTCCGCGGATTGGGCATTGGTTGCGGCCATCTGCTCGTCATGCACGTTCGATTCACGCTGGACCTTGTCGCCGGTGAAGCGCGAGACGGCGCGGCTGATGCCGTCGGCCGTGGCGCCGAGGCCGCCGGTGAAGAGGCTGAGAAGGTTCATGCCACGCTCCTCAGCGGCCCGGCCAGGGCGACCAGTCGCGGTCCTCGCCCGCGGCGCGCTCGACGGCGGCGAGCGTCTGGGTGAGCACCGCGGCTTGGTGGGCCAAGTCGCGTTTGTCGTAGAAGTTGATGTCGTCCCGATGCGGCCCCTTGAAGCAGACAGTGAAGTTGTCCTGCTTGACTAGTCGCTCGGTTCCGTCGTTCTCGCCGCAGCAAAAGAACGTGTTGCCGTCGTCGCTTTCGATCCGAGCGAGGGCGATGCAGTCGGTTCGACCACGAGGGCAGGAACGCGGTATCGAAATCAAAGCACGCTCCCCATGTCGAACTCGTCGGCACGCGCCAGCCAGCCCTTGAGGAACACCTCCTGGGACGGATCGCGCGCCACGATGAGCCGGTAGAAGTTGCGGCGCTCCTCCAGAATGGCATCGTTGAACAGCGGTCCCATTTCTGATTGAGCCAGGTTCGCCGCCTCGCGCGTCTTGGGGCCGAGGGCACCGTCAACCGAAACAGGCCCGAAGCCCGCCAGGTTGATCACCCGCTGCACGAACTTGATTGCCTGCCTCGGCCCATGGTTGACCGCGCAATCGAACACCAGCGGGCGGATTTGCTCCGGCAGGGTGTCGATCCTGGGGCCGGTGTAGTAGTCGCGCTCGTAGATTTCGCGGGCCGTGGCCTCTTCCATGTTGCGGACCTCGTCCACGGAGACGGGGCGGCCGAGCCAAGCCGAGAGCGTCTTTTGCGTGACGCCGAATTTCGTGGCGCCCCCTCTGTCGTTTGCATAATTCGAGAAGCCGCCTTCCCGCCTGAGAATGTCGGTGATCAGCTCGTCAACGGATTTCATTTGTCCTCCGGTTCTTCGACGGTCAGCACGACATGGAACCTTGCCCCCTTGCCCCTCGGGTAGTGCTTGCCCGTCAGCTTCTGGTACTCCCGCCGCAATTGGTCGAAGGCTTCTTCCAGGGCGGCTGTATCGCCACGGAGTCGGCAGTCGTCGTTCACCACCGTGTGGCGACAGGGGGTGCCGGGGATGTGGGTCATGGCGTGGCTACATTTATGCGCACGGTGCAGTGCAGCGGGACGGCTACGGATATGTGAACGTCAAGGCATAGCCTGACAATCGTAGGAGAAGTGTATGGGTCTGGCTTGACGATCATTTGAGCGGCCCGGTTGTCTGCATCTCGATAGTGTCGCCAGCCAGCGAGTGCGGTGTCGCTTGCGCCCGCTCCGCGATCTCTCCCGCACAGGCGGCGTATCCGGCGCCGTCGATATAATCGTCGATGTTGTGCGAGCCAGACTTGCGGCGCGCGATCTTCATCGCCTCCATCATGTTGGCCACGTCGAGCGGCGTGAGGGGGTGGGTCAGGGCGGCAGAGCCTATACCCAACTCCTGCGCCGTCTTTTCGTGCCGCCGTCCGTTGGCGGTGTGAAGGTCAAGGGCGCGCTGACATTCGTCAGGGTCCAGGAGCGGGGTCGCCATCTCATTCACCCGCCCGCGGCATCGGCCGTGTCCCGGCGAGATAATCCAGTTTCTCGTCGATGGTCTTGAGATCGGCCCTCAATGCCTGGATCAGTTCCTTCATGTCGCTCTCCTTGGCGAAGCGGCGCTCGGCGTCGAGCTGGAACTTGGCGAGATCGGCTGCGGTCTGGTTGATCTTGGCCCACTGGTCCCGGCCGTCCTCGTCGAGGCGCTTCGTCATGCCCGTGATCATTCCAACGATCTCGGCCTTGATGCTTTCGCTCTTGCGGTAGAGGAGCAAAAAGCCGCCGCCGATCACGGGGATGAAGACCAGCGTGATCACCTGCCAAAGCGTGATCTGTTCCATCTCAGGCTCCTTGCTCGAGGATGACGGGAGGTGGGGGTGTCGGTTTGTCGGGTAGCTTCGGAACCGGAAGGGCGTAGAATTTAGGGCCGCTGCGGTCCCATGACGGCTCGAACAGATCGCGGGCCATGAGACGGGTGCCGCCGCGCTGGGCCTCTTCCATCGCCTTTTGCAAAGCCTTGGCGAGATCCAGGTCCCACGGCAGCATGTAGGCCCTGGGCTCCTGATTGTCGGGAATCCCGAGCCAGAGATAGATGGCGACGCCTTCGATGATTCTGTGGGAGATCACGTCCACATCGGGGGAGCGTACCGCCTCAAGCCGTGTCGGTTTCGGTCTACCAAGGGTGTCCGCCATGGCGACGGCCAGGACGCTGACTGCAAGGACGCACAGCGCCAAGGCACCAAGTCGGGGAAGCAGAGCGGCGCGCGACCACACCGCCAGCCACGCAAGCCCTACGGCGCACGCGGCGACCGCGAGGAAGGCGAGATAGGGGGTCACGGCTTGCCTCCGCTCCTGAGAGGCATCGGCAGGTTGTGCACCGAGCCGGGCACCAGCGCCCCCTTCGCGTCCAGCTTGAACCGCATGGCCGTCCGCTCCTCTCCGGGCTGGCGGAGATCAACACGCGTCTCGGCAATCGGGACCATGCTGTCCTCGGGCTTGGCCTTCACGCTGGCGTTCACCTTCACAGCAATGGGAAACACGCCCGCCGTGTTGCTGTAGAGGTGCAGGTTGACCACGTACTCGCCCGGAGGAATGCCGCGGCTGTAGGACACCTCGTAGTTCAGATCGGTCGGGTCGGCCTGGGAGCCGAGGTCGTCCCGGAGGAGGTTGAAGATGAGGCCGCCTTTGTTCGAGTAGCCCACCGGAATGTCGCCGGGGGCCTTTGTCCAGAGATCGACGTCGGCATCGATGCCATCGGGCCAGCGCACCTCGATCACGACGTTCCCCGGCGGCTTGATGTCGGCCTGTGCGGTCGTGCCCTTTGGGTTGACGTGTGGAAGGAGAAGAATGGCGATGGCGACGAAGCCCAGAAGCGCGAGCATGAGCATGTCGCGAAAGACGGTTCCCTCCGCTTCGCCGTCGATCTCGTCGGGCTCACGCATGGCCGTTCTTCCGCGCCGCCCGGATCAGCTTGTGGCACGCCGTCTGGAGCATCCGGTGCAGAACCGTGAGCCAGAGCGCCAGGACCGACCCCACCAGCGTCGTAAAGAGGGCTACGGCCATCCCCTCGATCAATGCGGCAACCATCGGAGCGATTGCCGAGACATCGCCGGCCGAGTCCGGCTTCACTCCCGACAGGGCCAGGATGAACCCAACAACGGTTCCGATGAGGCCTAGGAATACGAGGGTGTTTGCCGTTTGACGCACGATGGCGATGCGGTGCGACAATCTCTCCCGTAGGTCGTCCATGTCGGGAAAGACCAAGTCTCCCCGGCGCGCGTCGTTCAACTCGACGCTGATCCGCCACGCCGCCCGGCACGCGAACCACAGCCCCACCAGGAACGCCAGGACGATGACCGAGGTCAGCCGGCTCTTGTCCGCCAGCCAGATCGCCTCGATGTGACCCATGGCCCAGGCGGAAAGGACAAAGGCCACAGCGAAGACATTCACCAATACGAACCGGAGGGCGAGCAGCCACGCAAATGCGGGGCCGATAGTGAGTCGCATCATATTGGATTGCCCTATTCAGGGGTGCGGGTTAGGCTTTGCTCGATTGCTCCACAGTCGGGCGGGGGCGCTCATTGAACTGGAATCGCTTCCGTGCGATAATATCCGTGGTGCTGAAAACACCCCTGTGGCGGAGCCGCCCCCGTTAGTCAGGCGGTTTTAATGCCCGCTTCATGCCGGGAGTGCGGCGGATACAACACCCGAAAGGGGAAGAAGCCCGCCGGTCCACAGCCGGTTTTCAGCTCCCGGCGCCCGCGCCGGTCGCGGGTAACGGCCTGAAAAGCCGACTGTGGAGTTACCCTTGTGAGGATCGCGATTGTGCTCGCCGCCTTGGCGCTCGGTGCCTGTGCGGCCGTGCCCCGCCAAAGCGTCAAGCCGGCGGTTTCTACACCCCCGCCCACGTCATACCCCGCCATCGAATGCGGCTCGCCCTCGGACGATTTCATGCACGATCTCGTCCGCGCATTGAGGGCCGAGGGGGTTGTTATCGACCGCCCACGTTGTAAGCCAGGAGCAATTAACAAGTACGCCTGACGTTGATCGGTAAGCGGCTGGGCGGCTACACTGCCGCCCATGAGCGCCGTCGCCCGGCTGGCCATGAATTTCCCGATCAGCGCACCCCGCGTGCTCGGGATGGCCCAGTTCGCCCGCTACGTGACCAACACAGTCCTTGCGGCACCCCGCGTTGCGAAAGAGCGATCCCTCGCCCCGGTCGATAAAAAGATGGCAGGGGTCCTTCCCATCACCTTCATGGGGCGCACCTTCAACGTCGACACTGCGGTCGAGGATTTCACCAACGAACGCGGCCACGTCTTTGCCGAAGTACGGGAGATGTTCCTGCGCAACGTCTATTTCCGGCATCTCGACATTGACCCTGCTAAGATTGAAAGCGTTGTGGATATCGGGGCGAACAGCGGCGTTTTCTCTGCTTTCGCCACATCGTTCGCGAAAAGGATCGTGTGCATCGAAGCCATGCCGGAGTACGTCCCGGCGATCTCCCGCATGATGGCCGTGAACGGATTCGACAATTACACCATCGAGACCGTGTTCATCGGGGAGAGGGGTGACTTTCAATCCCTCGCCGCGCCGCGCGCTGGCCTAGCCGATATCCTGGACAGCCGTGGCATCGGCCGCGTCGATTTGCTCAAGATCGACATCGAAGGCAGCGAGTTCGCCCTGTTCGCAAAGCCGGATTGGCTCGAGCGCGTGGACAACCTCACAATGGAGGTCCACCCCGGACATGGCGACCCGGAGACGATTCTCGACGCCCTGCGGTATTATGGGTTTGTAACCGTTGCTGCGGATAGGAACCTGCGACCGACACAGTCAATGTCGCGCGTCGAGTTCATCGCGGCTCGTCGGTAGCGGCCTCCGCCTCTGTCTTCTCGACCATCAGCGCACGAATGGTTTCCTGGGCCTGTCTCAGTTCGGCGGCCAGTCGGGCGGCTTCGTTGAGCGCGGCATCGCGCTGCGCCACCACCGCGTCGAGCAGGTATTGATTGGGTGCCATGCCCGCCTCCTAAGCGATGGTTCCGACCGGGAAGTAACGATCCCCGACGCCGGTTATGGTCACCTTGACGAAGTGCGTGGTGGTCAGGGTCTTGGCGCCGACGGCCTCGATGGCGTTGCCCGTGCCGATAGTGCAATTGAGCTCCATCATGTCCTGGTCGACGTCGGCCTGGGTCAGGTACAGCACCGGCTTGGCCCCGGTCGATGATGCTTGGACGACGTGCAGCTTGCCGGCTTGGCTGCCCATGGCGATGCCAATGCCCACGGCCTCCAACACGGCGTCGGTGGTCAGCAGATCGGTGTCGGTGTCGCCCTCGACCCGGAAGTTCACGTCGGCGCCTGTGTCGTTGAGCACGATCTCGCTGGTGGCGAAACCGTGCAGCTTCAGCGGACCGGCGATCGCCGCGATCGACAGGCCGCCAGCGCCCGACGCCGTGAGGTACGCGCCGTTCTGCGGATAGACGCCGCCGAAAGTGTTGGCGCTCGATGTGACGCCAAGCTGCATGGTCTTGGAGTCGTCGTTGAACGCCTCGAAGGCCGCCGCCGCACCCGTTCCCGTGGATGCGTTGGATACCCGGAGGAAGGTCTCAGCATCCTGAGTATGGAGGACATGCAGACGACGCGCGGGAGAGGCCGTGCCGATGCCGACCCGGTCGGCGCTGGCGTCGGTGAACAGGAGGTTGACCTCGTTGTCACCCTCGAAGCGGGCGTCAAGGTCGGCACCGGTTTCGTTGAACACGAAAGTACCGCCGTCGAACGAGACGTTGTCGGTCGCGGTCAGGGTGGTGAAGGAACCCACGCCTGCGCCCTTGCGGCCGATCTCATACCATGCGCCGTTGATGCGCTTGAGCGTCAAGGTATCGTTGGACGCCATGGCGAAGTTGGCGGCCCCGACCAGGAAAATCGCCGAGCCGTCGTGCGCCACCGTGATCGAGCCTGCGGCGCGGAAGGTGATGGTCTGTCCCTCGTGGCCATCGTCGAAGTAGGTGATGGTGGTCGCGCCGGCCGAGATGAAGTTGGTGCCGTCCTTCACCGTCGGGGTCGCGTCGCCCGACGTGATCGTGCGGAACGGGCCGACTTCGGAGTTGTTGGTGCGGAACTCGCCCGAGGAATTGCCGGCGAGGTTGTTGCCCTCAAGCCGGGTCTCCACGTAGATGTCCATCCCCCACACGCAACCCGTCACGCGGTTGCCGATGGCGATGTTGCCGACGTGGGTTCCGGGCGTGCCGTTGAACAGGATGCCTCTGGAGTCGGCCCCGGTCACGCCGCGGACGATGTTGTTGGAAACCGTCGAATTGGTGGCGCTCGCCGCGGCGATGCCAGAAAGAACGGCAACCCGGACCTGGTTGCCATCGATGATCATATCCTCGGTCTCGGAGGTTGAAATACCGACGTCGCCGGAGTTCTCGACCGTGTTCCCTTTGAT
>JANLGX010000435.1 GCA_024654005.1 Gemmatimonadaceae bacterium
GTTCAGCGCCTCCCGCGAGCCGGACTATGTCAGGAAAGTCGCGGGTCCATCCAGCTCGCAGTCGTTCACCTTTCCCATCGATCCCCCCCGGCTCGATTCAATGATCCGCCAGCCGATAGCCTGAGCTCGCGCTCAGCGCGAGTCGATCACTACGGACACCGCCAGCGTCACCGTCCGCGGCGACAGGCAGATGGTGTCGTTGCATGCCTGATACAGCGCGCTTATCCGAATCTCCCGGCGCCCGGAGCTCCCCTCCGGAGGCACGCGAACCGGCAACGTGAACGACGCTCGGCCGGGATATTTCTCGAGCTCGATTCCGAAGATGCTGTCGAAAGATCGCGACGGCTCGGGGCTGCCGAGCGGCCCTGCCTGCCGGAAGATCGTGCTGTCCGCCAGCTGGATCCTCGCGGGGATCGGTCCGCCTGCGGGCTGAGTCGCCGAATAGAAATACCACCCTCGGCCCGATCTCGCTTCGACTTTGACGCGCACCACCGAACCTGGTGGGACCGTATCCGGACCGTCGATCGACGCAGCCCACTTCACCGGCTCTTCGGTTTCTTCGCAGCCGACCGCCAGGAGCGCGGCGCACAGCAGCGCGCGCGCGACCCAGCTCCGGTGCGTGGGGACGCGCGCCGCCACGTCAGAAATCCGCGATAGTCTTGGTGGAAGCCGGTCTTCGCGAGCGCAGCTGCCTCGCCACGTTCTCCGCCGCAGCCATCGTGCGCAGCACGTTCTCGCCCGCCAGCTTCCGCAGATCGCCGTCGCTCCATCCTCTGCGAGCCAGCTCGGCGAACAGCGCTGGATACGTGGATACGTCTTCCAGCCCCACCACGACCTCGCTGATCCCGTCGAAGTCGCCGCCGATGCCGACGTGATCGATCCCGGCCACGCGGCGGATGTGCTCGATGTGGTCGGCCACCTGCGCCAGCGTCGCCTTCGGCCGCGGAATCGAGCGCCACGCGCGGAACTCCGCGCTCGTGGTGTCGCGACCGAGCCGCCGCCCCGCCGCCGCATGGTCGATCAGCTCCTGCGAGATGAAGCCGGGAACGAACGTCACCATCACCACTCCGCCGTTCGCCGGCAGCCGGCGAAGTATCGAGTCGGGGACGTTGCGCGGAACATTCGCGAGGGCGCGCGCGGAGGAATGCGAGAAGATGACGGGCGCCTCGGCGACGTTCAGCGCGTCGCTCATCGTCGCGGGTGAAGCGTGCGACAGATCCACGAGCATGCCGAGCCTGTTCATCTCGCGCACCACTTCCTCGCCGAAGCCGGTCAGACCTCCGTTCCGCGCGGTGTCCGTCGCGGCATCGGCCCAGTCCAGCGTCACGTTGTGCGTGAGGGTCAGGTAGCGGGCGCCGAGATCATAGTACGCTCGCAGCGCGCCCAGCGAGTTCTCCAGTACGTGCCCGCCTTCCATGCCGATAATCGATCCGATCCGCCCGCGCCTGAACTCGCGGCGAACGTCGTCGGCGGTCAGCGCGAGCGCGAGCCGGTCGGGATATTTCGCGATCACGCGCCGCGCGATGTCGATCTGCTCCAGCTGCAGCCGGGCATAGCCCGAGTCGCGCGCCTCCCCCGGAACGTACACCGACCAGAACTGTCCGCCGACCATCCCCCGCCGGAGCCGGTCGAGATCGGTGTGGCCGGCAGTGCGCACGCGGAGGTCGTACGCCTCCACGTCGCGCGGACGCATCTCGTGCTCCCGGATCGCCCAGGGCAGATCGTTGTGCCCGTCCACGAGGGGCGTGCTCCGCAGCACGCGCATTGCGCGCTCCAGATTTCTGTCGCGTTGCTGCGCCTCGGCGCGGTCCGCCGCGACCAGGCAGAGCGCCAATGCGCAAGCCGTGATGATTCTCATAATCCCTTTGCCGTTTGTTCGAGAAGCTCCATTGCGCGGAGCACGTGTCGTTCGGTCGTACGGAGATTGCCGATCGCCAGGCGGAGGACCTGCGAGCCGCGGACTCTCGTGCCTGAAAGAAACACCTCGCCGCTCTCATTTACGAGCTTGAGCAGCTTCGCGTTGGCCGCGTCCGCCTCGGGCGGCGCGAGCCCCGGTGGATTGTACCGGAACACGACCGTGGACAGCTCCACGGGAGCGCACAGCTCGAACGCGTCCGATTCTTCCGCCCAGCGCGCCACGATCTGCGCCAGCCGCATGTGCTCCCGCAGGCGCGCGACGATGCCGTCGGCGCCGAAGTACCGGAGCACGAACCACAGCTTGAGCGACCGGAACCGGCGGCCGAGCGACATCCCGTAATCCATGAGATTGGTCACGCCCGCTTCGGGGGTGTACAGGATCTCGAGCGGCAGCGCGAAAGCCGCCTTGAGCGCGGCCGGCTCGCGCGTGTAGAGCACCGAGCAGTCGATCGGGACGAACAGCCACTTGTGCGGGTTCACCACCAGAGAGTGTGCCCGCTCGACGCCGGCGAGCACGTACCGCTTCTCGGGGACGATCGCGGCGACGCCGGCGTACGACGCGTCCACGTGCAGCCACATTCCCTCGCGCTCGCATATGGCGGATATCTTGGCGACGGGATCTATCGAAGTCGTGCCGGTCGTTCCGACCGTCGCGACCACCGCGAGCGGACGGATCCCGGCGGCTTTGTCGTCCGCGATCGCGGACTCCAGCAGGTCCGCCCGCATCCGGAACCGCTCGTCCACCGGGACGTGGCGCAATCCGTCGCTGCCCAGCCCGAGCGTGATCACCGCCTTGTCCACGCTCGAGTGCGCCTCCGCCGAGCAGTACACGCGCAGCCGCTGGGCGCCGACTCCGCGCTGGTGAATGTCGATGGCGGCGAACTCGCGCGCGGCGGCGAGCGCGTACAGCGTGCTCGACGACGCCGTGTCCGTGATCTCGCCGAACAGCGGCTCCGGCAAGCCCAGCAATTGACGCAGCCAGTCGAGCGTCACCTCCTCCAGCTCCGTCACCGCGGGACTGCTCCGCCACAACATGCCGTTCACGTTCAGTCCGGCGGTAAGCAGCTCGCCGAGAATGCCGGGCCCCGACCCGGTGATGGCGAAGTACGCCATGAAGCCGGGGTGATTCCAGTGCGTTATTCCCGGCAGGATCTTGTCGTCGAAGTCGGCGAGGATGGTCGCCATGTCTTCACCGGTACGCGGCGCGGCGCGCGGGAGGGAGGCGCGGATATCTCCCGGCTGCGCGCGGCTGAGAACGGGCGAGCGCTCCACGTCTTCGAGATACCGGGCGATGCGCTCCACGAGGATGTGTCCGTAGCGGCGAAACTCCTCCGCGGGCATGTCGCCCGTGCCGCGAGCCGGCGCCGTGCCGTCATCCATGGGTCTGTCCCGCTCGGTTCCCGGCTATCACAACGGTGGGCATGACTATAAAATGGCACCCATGAACGGCCTGGGCACGACGCGCGACAAGACAGCGCTGCGGATAGTCGTCTGGTTGGGTGCGTTATACGTCGTCCTGCACCTGTTCTGGCGGACGCGCAACATCGTCCTCGTCGTCTTCCTCGGCGTTCTCTTCGCGATCGCCGTGAGCGCGGGCACCGATCGGCTGCAGAAGCTGCGGATCCCGCGCGCCATCGGCGCCCCGCTGATAGTGATCGCGTTCATCGGCCTGCTCGGAGCGTTCGGCACGTGGATAGGTCCGACCGTGCGGCAGCAGAGCACCGAGCTCAGGCAGAAGCTTCCGGAAGCGCTCGACAAGCTCGAGAGGTGGGTGGAGGGACAGGGCGGCGGCGTTCTGGCGACCCTCCTGGGAGTCCCCGGCGCGGACTCCCTCGCGCGCGCGAATGGCCAGCCCCAGGCGGCGCCGGTCCAGGTGGTGGCCGAAGAAAGGCCCCAGGGGCTACGCGACCGGATCATGTCGCAGCTGAGCGGCGCCGGGCGCTACTTCCTTCCCGTGCTGGGCTCTACGCTCGCTGTCGTTGCGGCGATCCTCCTGGTGCTGTTCGTGACGATTTACGTTGCGGTCGATCCGGGATTGTATCAGCGCGGCGCGCTGCGCCTGCTACCTCCGCGGAACCGCGAGCGCGGGGCGGTCGTGCTCGGTGCGATCGGCGCCACGCTGCGCAAGTGGCTCGTGACCCAACTGATCGCGATGGTCGTGATCGGCGTGGTGACCACGGGTGTCCTGCTCGCGCTCGACGTGCGCGCCGCCGTACCGCTCGGGATTCTCGCGGGGCTGCTCGAGTTCGTGCCGACCCTCGGCCCGATCATCAGCGCGATCCCGGCGATCGCGATGGGCTTCGTGGATTCACCGGAGAAGGCGCTGGTCGTGACGATCGCGTACATCGCGATCCAGTTCCTGGAGAACCACATCCTGATTCCCGTCCTGATGAAGGAGGGGATCGATCTCGCGCCCGCGCTGACGATCGTGGTTCAGGCGCTGATGGCGATCGTGTTCGGCTTCCTGGGTCTGCTGGTCGCGGTGCCGCTGCTCGCCATGATCGTCGTCTGCGTCCGCGTGGGCGTGCTGCACGAGGAGCCGGACGTCATGAGTAAAGATCACTCGGATGAACCCGGGCCAACTCCTTCAGTAGTTCCGCAAGTTTCGACGTGACCGCGCTCGCGTAGCGCGCGCCCTTGTCGGCGGTCGCCGCTTTCGGATTCCCGATGCCTGTGTCGTCGGTGACCTGAGTCCATTTCCGCGGCGACCAGGCCCACCCCTCCCGCATCGCCGTGATCTTCGGCCGCCGCGCCTTGCCGTCGCCGGCTTCCCCGAGCGGCCGCACCAGCTCTGGACAGCAGTGCAGCATCACGCTGGTTTCGAGCTCGCCGCCGTGATCGCCGAGGTCCTCGAAGTACCCCCGGCCGTCCACTATCTGCCACCAGTTGACCGCGCACAGAAATACGCGCGTCGCGGGCTGCAGCTCGCGAATCATCTGCTTGAAATCGTTGCCGCCGTGCCCGTTCAGGATCAGCAGCTTGTGGATTCCCTGCTGGTCGAGCGAGCTCACGACGTCGCGCAGCACCATCGCCTGCGTGCTCGGATTCATGTTGATGCACAGCGGAATGTCGAGCTGGCCGGTGTTGACGCCGAACGGGATCGTCGGCAGCGCCACCACGTGCGCTCCGTCCGCCGACGCGAGCCTCGCCGACTCGGCCGCGAAGTAATCGCACTCGTACACGTCGGTGCCGTACGGGAGATGGTAGTTGTGCGCTTCCGTGGCGCCCCACGGCAGGATCGCCACGTCGAACTTCGCGGCGGATACGAGCTTCCACGTCGTCTCGGCAAGAACGTATGGTCGTGGCATCGTTGCAAATATGCGAGCTTCTACAGCGGGCCGCGCATCCCGGTGCTCAGAACTGCTCGCGCATCTCCAGATGCGCCAGAATCTCCGCGCGCGTGCGCCACACGGGCTTGAGCTGCTTCGCCGAGAAGAGCGCGAGCTGATCGGTTCGATGCGGTGATCCGGCACGCGACGCGTTGCCGACGGCGATGATCGAGCGCGCCCGAACGGGACGCGAAAACTCGATCGCCGCGACATAACTGTCGCCGCCGACGGCACGGTAGCGGCTTGGGCCGGCCGCTTCATAGCCGACATTGCGGAACACTCCGTACGTTCCCGCCGCGCCGTTCGACGGCAGGTCCAGCGTGTCGCGACGGAGCCTGTACACGTCGCCCCAGCTCGCGTCGATCGCGCCGAATCTCCGCGCGACCGTGGCCGCCGCCGCCTCGAGAGCCGCGACCGCCGCCGCGGGATCTGCCAGTCCGTCGGGCGTCACGCGTGGTGCCTCCGCGCTCCACCGGCGGGACCACACGCTCGAGCCGGCGGCGGTTCGTTGGCCGAGCGCCCGCCACCATTCGACGAACAGCAGGGCTCCCCGGCTGTCCACGTTGGCGCTCCGGTCCCACCGCTCGAGGACTGCCGCGGCTTCCCGGACAGTAGCGCTCACGCTCGCCGCCGCGGCCGGCAACAGGTCATCGAGCACTCTGTCGGCGAGCTCCATTCTCGTGGAGTGCTTGTATCCCAACAGCTCGTCGTAGGTGATGCTGGGATCCGACTCGAGCATCGCGACGGACCGCTGCGCGCGCAGCGACATGACTCTCGTCGCCATGTACACGGGGTATCTCGCGGGGTCGAGCGCGACCGGGAACGTAGACCACCATGGCGGATCGTTCGCGTTCTGGACGTATCCGCTCGGCGGATCCACCACTCGCGGCATCTCGTCGAAGCCGTGGACGCTCGTCCAGAGGTTGGCGGAGCTTTCGCCGGGAACGATCCCCTCCCAGTGCGCGCGGGTGCCCGCGGCCCGCACCGGCGTGTTTCCCCCATAGAAGTACATGATGTGGCCGTCGCGATCGGCGTAGGTGATGTTCTGCCCCGATATCAGGTTCGGCCTTATCGCCGCCTGGAACTCGGCGAGATTTCTCGCGCTCCCCATGTTCCACCACTGCTCCAGCACCCGCGGCATGTCGAGTCCAACGACGCGCAGCGCCACCGCCTTTCCCGGTTTGTCGGCGACGACGGGCCCGTGAACCGACCGGCGAATCAGCAGGGTGTCCGTTCGCGGTGTCGGACCCCGAACCGGTATCAGCTGCCTCTCCGTCTCGAACGCCCGAACTCCGCCTTCCCATTTGTAGCCGCCCGCCGCCAGCGTCAGCTCGTACAGGTCGTTACCGTCCTGCGTGTTCACGGTGTGCGTCCAGCCCAGATGGTCGTTGAAGGCTATCTGCAGAACCGGACTGCCGATCAGCGCGGCGCCATACAAGTCGAGCCCCGGCATGGTCATCTGCGCCTCGATCCACGTGAAGAGATCGCGCCACGGCAGGTGCGGGTTGGCCAGCAGCATCGCGTTCCCGCTCGCCGAGCGCGACGGAGCGATGGCCCACGCGTTGGAGCCGCGCTCTTTCCACGCCCGTGTCTCGTCGTCGGCCTGATCCCGGGAGGCGATGAACGCCGCCAACGAGGTCCGCTGCACGTGGCCGATCACGTCGGTCTCGACGACCGGCAGCGCGGCTCGCACCGAGTCACTCACCATGTCCGGATGTGCCCGGGCGAAGGCGTTGATCCCGTCGACGAACGCGGAGATGTGCGCGCGCATCTCCGGCGACTGCGCCGCGAGCCATTCGGTGGACCGTCCGGGGATGCCCATCGTCCACGTCCACCGGTCGCCCTCCAGATAGTCCGCGCCGAGCAGCTCCGCTCCGCGCCCCCGTGCTTGCGCGTACAGCCGCAGCAGCAGATCGCCGTGATTCCGCATCTGCGCCCAGCCGAGCGCGCGCGCCAGAGCGTTGCGGTCGCTCGCGAAGATGTGCGGTACGCCGTAGCTGTCCCACAGGATCTCGGCACCGCCCGCGCGGCCGGGAATCGCGCCGGAGTTGATGGGCGTGGAGCACGCGGCGAGCAGCGCGGCCGCCGCCGCACCGCGAAGGAAGAGAAAGACACGAGCGGCGTTTTTCATCGGATGAAGTCGGGGTTTACCGCGCGCCCTGGCTCATGAAGCGGGCGAGCAGCCTGTGAAAATGATGAGTTCCGGTCTCGCGCTTCGGCGAGTAACGACCCTGGTCATACAGCCGGGAGCGCACGCCGGCCTGCACGGACTCGACTACCTCCTCGTCTTCCATCTCCACGAGGTGGAGCCCTGCGCCTACTCCTTTGTCCCGCAGATCCTCTCGCCAGACGTACGAGATGAACGAGACCTTGGTGCGCGCGGGACCGAGCGGCTGCACCACGTTCACTGACAGTCCCCACGGATAGAAGTTGAGCATCAGGTTGGGGAACAGCCAGAAGTACAACGCCGCCAGCGACTGGCCGTGCTCCGGGTGTCCGGGGGGCAGCTCGAACACCGTCTCGCCGGGCTTCGCGAAGCCGAGCTGCAGGCTGCCGTAGTCGAACAGCTCGGTGCGGTACGCGCCGTAGTCGAGCTGATCGGACAGTCCCGCGTGCACGTAGGGGATGTGAAATTCTTCGGAGTAGTTGTCGACGTACAGCGCCCAGTTCGCGTCGATGACGTAATCCCTCGACGTCGGCGCGTGCCGCGTGAACGTATCGACCGGCATCCAGTCGATCCGTTCGCGCACGGGCCTCATCCACTCGTCGAAGCTCATCGTCGGATCGAGCGCGGTGAATGCGAGCGGCCCCCATTCCCTGAGCGGCAGGCTCGGCAGGTTGTCGTCCGCCGAAGGAAACCCCTCCGCCCCCTCGAACTCCGGCATCGACGTGAACGAGCCGTCGAGCGCGAACCTGCGTCCGTGATATCTGCACCGGAGCGTCTTGAGATGGCCTTCGCCTTCTACCACCAGCGCGCCGCGATGCGTGCACACGTTCGACAGGCAGTGCGCGGTGCCGCCATCGTCACGGGTGAACACCAGCGGCTCGTCCAGGCAGTCTTCGAGCAGTTTGAACGGGAGCACGTGCCCCGGCGCGCGCGCGCGGGCCACGTCCGGCACCGTCTGCCAGGTGCGCGCGAATACCCGGTCCTTCTGCAGATCGTAATACTCCTGCGCGTGATAGACGTCGGCCGGCAGAGTCGACGCTTTGGCGATGTCCGCGTGGATCTCGATCGGGAGCGGAGCCATGCTCTAAACTATCCCGCGGCTCGCGGAACTTCGACGTGCGCGCTCGCCCCGCGCGTAAATGGCGGCGCCGGAGACGAGCAGCAGTGCGGTGAGCCCAACGATCTTTGCGACCGCCAGCGGCTTGTTGGCCTCGTCCGCGGCCGGAATGAACGCCAGCACGAGAGCGGCCAGCGTAGTCGCGAACCCGAGAGCGGCTACCCCGCCCATCACGCGCGCTCCGCCGGGCGGTCCCGGCACTCCCTCCGGCCGCGCCTCCCGCCGCAGCCTGATCATCGCGGCGAACATCAGCAGGAACGGAATGAAGTAGGCGATTATCGACATGCTGATCATGCCGTTGTACGCGCCGCGAATGTCGGTGCCGGCCTGACCCACGATGATCAACACCACGGTGATCGCTGCCTGCGCCAGCATCGCGACGTAAGGCGTGCCGTACCGCGGATGCAACTTCCCGAACGCCGCCGGCAGCCGGCCCTCGAGCCCTGCGACGAACGGCAGCCGGGCCACGGCCGTCAGCCACGCGCCCACGGCTCCGACCGCGCCGACAGTGATAAGAACGGCGGCTACCGGAGCGATTCCCGCGGCGCCCACGCGCCCGGCTACCCGCGTGATGGCTTGCATGATTCCCGGGATCCCTCCGACTTCAGCCGCGGGGATCGCCACGAGAATGGCGACGGTGCCCAGCACGTACAGGGTGACGATTGTGATTCCGGCGATCGCGATCGCTCGCGGAATCGTGCGAGCCGGGTCCTTGACCGACCGCGCCATCATCGAAGCGGTCTCTACGCCGCCGAAGGCGAACGCGATCGTCGACCAGAACAAGACGTCTTTCAGCGCCAGCGGTGGAATGGACGTGGGGAGCGAGAAGGTCGTCGCGCTCCCGAACCACGCGGCGCCGATCATTCCGAGCGCTATCAGGAGGAGCGCCGGAATCCAGACTCCCACCGCGCCGGCGTTTTGCACCCACTTCCCGACGCGCATGCCGGCGACGTTCGGGAGAACGGCGATAGCGAGTCCGATGACGGCCGCGATGATGAAATACGCGGGGCTGGCGGCGAGGCCGGTATCCTGCGCGCCTACCGCGAACAGCGCGTTCCCCGCCGCGAAGTAGAGCACGCCCGGGAAATACGGGATGTTGGACATCCAGTACGTCCAACCGGTCATGAATCCGGCGAAGTCGCCGAACGCGCGGCGGCTCCAGACATACATGCCGCCTTCCTCCGGATAACGCGACGACAGCTCGACCACGCACAGAGCCAGCGGCACGAACAGCGTGAGGCAGGCGACGATCCAGATGACGATCGCGCCCGGGCCCGCCGCGGCCGCGACCGGCAGCCAGCGGAGATTGAAGACGGCGACGATGTAGAAGAGGACGAGATCGCGCAGCGTGAGCGTGCGCGGCACGTCCGCCGGGCTAGCCCGTGGCCGGCCCCCGCTTGCGGCGGATGAGCGCGTCGAGGCTCCAGGTCCCGGGCCCGTGCGCGGCGAAGAAGAGAAAGATGAAGCAGTAAAGCGCCGCAAGCTCTCCCCGGTTGAGAATGGGCCAGAAGCCGCCCGGCAGGTGCCGCCAAAAATACGCCACTGCCATCTCACCGGAGAGAATGAAAGCCACCGGCCGGGTCAACAATCCGAGCGCGATCAGCGCTCCGCCAAAGAACTCCAGGATGCCGGCCGCTCCTGTTATCGACGCGATGTCGCTGACCTGTCTGCCATCGAGCCAGCCGAAAAGCTTTTGCGCGCCGTGCTGCATGAACAGCAGTCCCGCCATTATCCGAAGCAGGTTGTGGCTGATCTCCCGGAACCACCCACCGGTCATCTCACCGTCTCCGGATTAAGTACGCCTATGTAGTAGTCCATGAGCGTCCGCTGGAAGAGCAGATTGTAGCGCGCGCTGACGATCGCGCTCGCTGCCTGCACGCTCACCGCCCGCGCCTGCGTGAGCTCCACCAGCGTCGCCGCTCCCACCTCGTACCGCTCCTGCACGGTCTGCAGCGCCAGCTCGGCCGCGCGCTGCTGCGCCTCGGCCGCGCGCAGCTGCTCCTGCGCCGACTGGAAATCGAGCTGGGCCCGCCGCACCTGCAGGGCTACTTCCTGCCTCCGGTCCTCGACCGCGATGCGCGCGTTATCAGCGGCGATGCGCGCCCGCTGCGTGGCGATGGACGTCCCCGACCGGTCGAGTATCGGCAGCGACAGTCCCAGACCTACCGACCCGCCGCGGCGCTGGTCGAGCTGATCGAAGAAGGTCAGCTCGGTGGCGCTGCTGTACGCCGTGTTATAGCCGGCCGTAAGCGAGAGCGCCGGCCTTCTCCCCGCGCGCGCCGCGCGCAAACCCTGCTCCGCCGCCTCCAGCCTGATCTCTTCCGCGTCCAGGTCCACGCGCTGCGTGAGGGCCCGGACGAGCAGGCTGTCGAACTGGTACTGCTGCGCCGAGGCAGCCTCGTCGAACTCGGGCGCGACGAACTCGTACTCGCCCCTCGGATCGAGCTGCAGCGTCTGCATCAGGTCGACCTCGGCAAGTTGCGCTGCGCGATCGGCATCGACTACCGCGAGACGCGAGCTCGCGACCACGGCCTGCTGCTGGTACAGATCGGCGATCGGCCGCGAGCCGGCTTCCACGTACTCGTTGATCTGCGCCTCGAGCGCCTGCTCCGCCGCGAGGCTCTGCTGCCGGACCCGCAGCTGCTCGCGGTTCTGAATCAGGCCGAGAAAGTTCGTCGCCACGGTGAACACTACCGTCTGCCGCGTTCGTTCCACGTCCAGATCACCGGCCTCGGCGCCCAGCCTCGCGGCCCTGATCGACGGCGAGACTGACGCGTCGTACAGCAGGAAGCTCGATTGCACGCCAGTGTTCACCGTCTGTGTGCTACGGTTCTCGACGCGTCCTTCGCTCTGGTTGAACGTGCGGCCGTAGGTCTGCGCCGTCGAAGCGTTGTACCTGAAATCGGGCACGCGCTGCGCTCGCTCCTGCCGCACCGCGATCTCATCGAGCTCGGATGTGTTGCGCGCGAGCTTGAGCGCGGTGTTCCGGTCCAGCGCTATCCTGATCGCGTCGCGAAAGGTGATCACCTGAGCCGTTTGCGCCTGAAGCCCGGGCGCCCCCAAAAGCATCGTCGCGCTGAGTGCCGTCCAGCACGCAGCACGCAGCACGCAGCACGCAGCCTTGTTTTTCATTCGTACCTGAGAGCCTCGATTGGATTCAGCGACGCGGCTTTGCGCGCTGGATAAAAGCCGAAGAAGATCCCGACAGCCGCGGAGAACACGACCGCGATTGCGACCGCTTCGGGTGGAGTGGCCGTGCTCCAGCCCGTCATCTTCCCGAGGATCGCCGCGCCCGCGAAGCCCACGAGCAGGCCGATGATTCCGCCGAGCAGGCTCATCACCACGCTCTCGATGAGGAACTGCGTCAGCACGTCGGAGCCGCGCGCGCCGATCGCCATCCGGATTCCGATCTCGCGTGTCCGCTCGGTGACGGACACGAGCATGATGTTCATGATGCCGATTCCGCCGACGAGCAGCGAGATCGAAGCGATCGCCGCCAGCAGATAGGACATCACCTGCGTCGTGCCGGAGGCCGCGTCAGCCAGCTCGGTCTGGTTCCGGATCGTGAAGTCGTCGTCGTCGTCCACGCCGAGCCGGTGCGATTCCCGCAGCAAGGTCCGTATCTCCTGCTGCGCTGCCGGTATGTCGGTCGGCGAGTAGGTCGCCGCGAGAATCTGCCATACGCGTGCCCAGCCGCTGAGCCGGGTCTGCGCCGTGGTATAGGGGACTACGATCACGTCGTCCTGATCCGTTCCGCTGGCGGTCT
>JANLGX010000436.1 GCA_024654005.1 Gemmatimonadaceae bacterium
CTTCAGCCCGATCAGTCGGCGGGTGCCGGAGATATCGACGTTGGCGGCGCTCATCGCAATCCGCCGTCCGTATAGTTCACGTCCAACCCGACCGCGTTATTCCACGTCGCCCCGGCCGGCATCTTCAAGCGCATCCGGTGCCACTTGCCGGAAGTGCGCGAATTGATGAACGACAGCCCGCTCTGTTGCGTCAGGTACGATCCGAAATTCAGCGTCCCGCCTTGCGTCTCTTTCGCCGCTATGGAAATCTCGGACGCATTGGAATCGACCAGCACCTGAATGCGATTGGTCACGGCGCGGCGGGGATAATTCAGCGCCTTGTCCTCCGTCTCGATAATTGCTTCGAGATTGGAGCCGTCGAAAAACCCGAACTTGAAGTCCGACGTGAACCCGGCAAAGCCCGGTATGCCTCCCGCCCAAAACCGCGAACCGAACGGATACGGCAAGGTGCCGAGATTACCGAAGGCATCCAGTTCCGCCAGCGTGTAGCCGGTCGTGGCCGCTGCAAGAAGCTCCGTGGCATTGTTGGTCGAGTAAAACCATTCGTTCAGTTGCCAGTCGTATCCGAGCAGAAAGTTAACGGCACTGGAATCCTCGAACCGCCACCACACGACCTTCTCGAACGGGTCGGCGACACCCGACACAAGATCGTATTTGTCGGAATCGCAGTTGGCGAAAAACCACCGATCAACTCGCTCCGCTCCGATGGGCTGCGCGTTGATGCCCCGATAAAATCCGTCCTTGGCGAGATAGACAAAATCGTCCGGCCCGATGTTGACCACAGAACGGGGAGCAAGCGCCCCGCGTTCCGGGTCGACAATCACAAACCGGAACGTCAGACCCGACCCTGGATCGAATAGCATCCGCCGGATCGTCGTCTCCTGAATGATGAGGGCGTTAAGTGCCTGGTTAAACCCGGCCTGAATAGCCCCGCCATCGGGTAGGATTTGCTCGTCGGAACCCCGCTCGCCAACGGTCCAGAACGTCATGTCGTTGACGCCCGACCATTTCGATTTCCGCTTGTCGCCGTCGATCTGTCCGAAGGCGAGAAAGTCGCCAACAGTCCACACCAGCGCCGCTTCGAACGTCGCATTGGTGAGGTTGGCGAAATCGTTGGACGTACCGAGATCGACGAATTGCGGATAGGTCGAGCCGGGAGCCGTGGCAATCAGGTAATTGCCGTAGCGGGCGAAGCTCCATGAAATCCCGTCGCCGAGACTGTAACCGTCCGTGGTCCGGCTGATTTCGGTAAGCGTGTAATTGGTCGATTCGACGCGATAGAGGTTGGTCGCGGTCCCGACGAAAATCTTCCACGTCCCGGCGTCGGATTTGACCGCGATGGCACCACGCGGCGCGGTGGGGAGAGCGCTGGAAATCGCCACCAATGCTTTGAGCGGACCCCAGCCGCTCGCCGTGGGTTTGCAGTTCTGGATGACGGTCGATGCGCCCGGATCGAAGCGCGATCTGTCGGGCATGAAGCGAGGCAGCTTGACGAGCGCCATTATTCCGTTCCGTCGTAGTACGGCAGAAGGTTGACGGACGCCAAGGCTGGATCGACCGTCAGGATGCCGCGCTTGCCTTGCGCGATGATGTTGCGCACCTCCGGTATGCCTTCCTCCAGCATCAGTTTGAACGTCGCGGCCTGTTCGTAATTGGCCGTGTAGCCGCCGCCCCAGACAATCGTCGCGGCGAGGTAGATGTCGGGATGATTGGTGAGCAGCCAATTGGTCGTCGCCGAGCCGGACAGTGCAAAACGGTTGCGTGACCGGAACCGGAACGAATAGGCGGCATCGAGTTTCACATCGAACTTGATCTTGGGAGCCGTCGCATCGTCGTCGAATTCCCAGAACGACGGTTCGTTGGTATCGTCCAGATATGCAAACCCGTCCTTCTTGGTGATTTCGCGTTCGTCGCCGGTGCCGCTATCGACCAGCCACAGGCCAATTGGCTCGACAACCGAGATTGCCGACGTGCTGATTTCACGGGAGCTGGAGGTGCCGGTCAGGGTGTTGTCGTCGGTGACTGCCGGCAGCTCGCGGTTCAGCTTCGCCTCGGCAAGCGTGATCCAGTCGGCGGTTTGACCTGTTAACTCACTCCGCGTCATCCAATCCAAAACGGCGGACTGGAGGGCGGCATAGGTGTTGAGAGCCATTTATCCGCCTCGCGACAGATCGTTGATCGTCTGCACGGATTTCAGAAGGTCGGGAACGAAGCCGTTTGCGACGGACGCTGCAATGATCGCAGCCAGGTCCTTCGGCAGGCACTTGCCGTCAAAGCCGGGCGCGTCCGAAAAAACCACCGTATGGTCCGCCTCGATCCGCGGATCATTCAGCCACAGTTCGCGCAATGCCTTGTAGTCCACGCCGAAGGCACGCGCGATCCCGGCGAATTCATTGCAGAACGTTACCTTCGTCGCCAAATACGCATTCGTCATGTATTTGGTGAGTTCTGCCTCTACCGCCCGGCAAGCAATCAACCGCGTGGCGGACGGCATCACTGCCTGATAGAAGTCCAGTACCTCGCTTGCCCGTGGCCCCCCGACGATCACCCAGCCCCTCGGGGTTTCAACCGGATTTCTTTCCACAATGTATTCGGGCGAGTAGTGAACAGCCTTGTCATGCCGCTTCGAAAGATAGTCCGCCGTGCCCGGCGGGATAGTGGACTTGACCACGATCAGCGGCGCGTCGAGCCATGCCACCGACTCCTTGACCGCCGAGATATCCGCCGCACCGTCCGCGCCTTGCGGCGTCGGCACGCACACGAACGCGAGGTCCGCGCCCATGCAGGCTTCGCGTTTCGACCCGTACATCTTCACGTCATAGGTCGAGATTTCAAACCGTCCGGCGAATACCGCCTCCACGGCCTTGCCGACATAACCGTGGCCAATGATCGCCACCCGTTTCATCAAAGCCATCTAGGCGCCCCCTTGGCCCATTGCCTTTTTGGCTTCCTCGCCAAGGCGGCCAACGACCATCGGCTTTCCCCCGCCTTCAATATCGGCAAAGCCGCCCGTGACGTTGATAAGCCGATCAACGCTGGCATCATCGAAGAATACCGCCGCCGTCCCCCCGACAAGGCCAGGGATAGTAAACGGCTTGCTGAGTATGCGACCGCCGCTGGTTGAACGCTTTTGCCCATCAAAGATCAGCAGATCGGCCGGTCTGCCCGGCAATTCCCGGGTGTCGTACCAGTTGTCAACGATCCGCCTGACCTGAATTTCAGCGGAGAGGCCATGCTTGACAAGCAGCGCGTTGGTCTTTTTCGCAAACTCTAAGTTTTCCTCGAAGCTGATTAGCTCGGCCCCGACCGTCTGTGCGGCGATGGCCAAAACCACAGTCGAAATGCCCGACCCCAATTCGAGGATCAGTTGCCCCGGCTCCAGATTGGAGGCCATGCGCCAAATGGTTTCCAGACCGTCCGCCGTGAGCGCCCACGGCTTGTTGCCATAGATGTCAGCCAGAACCTTGAAGGAGTCCTCGTCGGCAAGTCCCAACTTGATGGTTTCAATGGCCACGTCGAGTGGGTCGTCGAGCGACGGAGCATTCTCTGCCTGCGTCGTCCGGTTGGCGTCCGACTTCTTCTCGGTGTGCTTGGCCATGTTCTCCGGTTTGGCGAGGTAGTCGGCGAACTTCCCGCTCCAGTGCTTGATGCCGACATGGCCGAAGAAAATGTCCGTATCGACCTTCACCTCACCGCCGGCTGCAATCCACTTGCGACAAAAGCTCACGTCGCCGCCGTCATAAGTGTTTCCGTTGAATTGGCGGAGGAAGAAGAACGCCGTTCCGCCAACGTGATTCTGGGTGGCGTCGAGCTTTTCAAACACCCGGCGCCGGATTCGCATGAACCCGGTCGGGGCATAGGAGACGCTGAGCAGCCCGGTCTTTTCGTCGGCGCTGAAGATGCGCCCTACGGGATATGTGCCGGAGTCTGACTTGTAGCGGTAGGCCCCGGCGACCACGTCCTCATCCCAGGTAAGGATGCGGGTTACGGCGCTGGGTTCCCAACGCATATCGGCGTCGATGAACAGAATGTCCGTGCAGTTGCCCGCGAGAAACTCTTTGACGAGTTCGTTCCGGCCATCATCGACGTTCTTCACATCGTCGGGGATCGAAAGCTGGAACGGAATGCCCATCCTCGTGAGGTAGGCTGTCGTCCGCGCCAGCGACCACGTATAGGCCGTGAACGGAGCGTGGAAGGTTGGCGTAGCAATAAAGACCCCAACCCCCATGACAGGGGTTGGGGTGAGGTGGTTGTTCGGCACGATGCTTCCTTAGCTGGCGAACAGACCGATGGTTCGCGTTTTGGTAATCAACTGATTGACCGCCTTGGAGCCGGATCGGCTGTCCGCAAGTGTGCGGTTAACGCCAAGCCCCTTCAGCCGCATCTCGGCACTGAGACGATTGACGCCGGTGGCCTTGGACCGCATCTCGGCACTGAGACGATTGACGCCGGTGGCCTTCAGCCTCATTTCCGCAACGAGCCGGTTGATCGCGAGGGCCTGAAGCCGGACCTTGGCATCGATCAGGCCCTGGAAGGTCGTGTTGGTCGTCGCAGCGGCGGTGGTAATGGCTGCGGTGACGACAGTGGTGATTGCGGCGGTTTTCACCGTCGTTATCGCGGCCGTCTTGACGGTCGTAATTGCCGCCGTCTTGACCGTAGTGATGGTGGTCGAATCCACCGTTGTGACGACCGCCTGTTGAGCCACCGGGGTTGCCCCCCAGAAGCTGACGAGATCGGCCGCCGACTGGCCAAGACGTGTGCCGTCCGGCCCGGCGTCGGAAAGTTGCTTAATGTTTGCCATTGGTTTTCTCCTTCACATGGCCGGTTAGGACACGGTGGCCATCAGCGACGCGCGCACCGCGAGACGCGAATCGACGACATCGACGCCATACAGGACATCGAGACGCCAGTTCGAGTCGTCGTTAGTTCCGTCGTAGTACGGGATCACGCGAACGCTGATTCCCTTGTATGTCCGGCGGCCAACGTCCATCGCGCCCGGCGGCGACACCATCGGCACCACCGTCAGCGCGAAAGCGTTCTTGTGGAAGAACAGATTCTGCCGATATGGCGTCGATGCCGTTCCGACGTAGGTGATGACGTTGCCGGTGATGGCTCCGGTCGACAACTCGCAGTTCTTTTGAGCGCCCGACAGAATCATGGGCGGCCAGATCGACAGGTCGGCCTCGCTGTTCGACGTGGTGACGGAAGTTGACATCACGACGAACTGCTTCAGGTGCGAGAGCCGCGCCTTTGTCACCGGGTTCACATCGTAGAGATCGGCAACGGTGAAGATGTCGCCTTTCAGCCAGTACCCGGCCTCATTGGCCGCCGCACCGTCGATGTGGAACGTGACGCTGGTCGAGTCCTTCGCAGCCGCCCAGGTGTAGTACCCGTCGATGACGGCCAGGTCGGCCAGATCGGTGCCGACGCGAGTACCGGGAGTGTGCGTCGGTACGTTCTGCGACATATACGTATCGACGCCGCCGATCATGCCGAGATTGGCGTTGCGATACGCGCCGCGTGCCGCCTCGGTAATGAAGAGAGCGGTTTGCGAGCCGAGCAAGGCCCAGTAGTCGGTCGGACACAAAACAGCCGAACGATCCGCCTGCGGGATAGCGCACGAATCCATCAACGTGGGCGCGAGCGCGAAATCGGCATACGAGTCGATGCCGCCCGACGGGATGATGACGTGCTTCGGAATCTCGTTGTAGAGACCCATCACGTCCACGTCGATCTGGTTGGCAAGCTGGATCATCGCCGGCTTGATGACGCGATCCGAAAGCTCACCGATCTGCAAGGTCAGGTCCGAAGACGAGAACTTGAAGTCGATGCCCTTCTGCTTGTCGACCGTCACCGGGATTTTGCCTTCCACAACGTCCTGAATGACGGCGGTCTTGCCGTCGCGGACGGTGAAGTCGGTCGGCCGGCGAATGGAAACGATCTCGCCGACCTTGTACCCGTTGATCTTCTTGTCGAACTCTTCCTCGTATCCCCGATAGCAGAGCTTCGCCATCAGGCATTCGTTTTCGAGGATCATCACCGCCTCCTTGGCGATGATGTCCGCAGTCAGTGTGGTGTTGCTCATGGTTCTGGGTCCGTCTGGCGGCCCCGCAGGGCCGCGCTGGGAAAGGGCGTCTCACGACGTGCCTGTCCGGGTTTGGTTTAGCCGCGTGCCGCGATCTGCTTCTTGCGAATAGCGACGTACCGATCCATGTCCGCGTCGGCCAAGGACACTTGCGCCGGGGGGTTGGATTTCCCTCGGACGACTTCCAATGGCTGAGGCGGCGTTTGAGGCGGTTTTGTTGCGGCCGGTGTGTTGAGGACTTGCGAGCCGAGCCGGGCAAGGTGCAAAATCTTGTAGATCGTCGGATTCATCGCGGTTTGCAGGGCGTTCAGTTCGATGCCCTGTTCCACGGCGAATTCGATCACCTGCTTGTCGGTCTCAGGCGTCCAGCCCTTGATGTTCTTGCGGACGAAGGCTTGGGTTTCTTCCATGCGCTTGGCAAATTCTTGCTTCGCTTCGGAAGCCCGTTGCTGCTGCCGCTGCTGTAGTTGGCCGGCGAGGTCATTGACCGCGGACTGAAGCGTCTGCTGCCGCATGAACCCCTGTTGAGCCGCGATAGGGTCTTGTTGAACCCATGCGTCCCAATCGACCTTTTTGTACGCTTCCAGCTCATCGGTTTTCGAGATGTGCTGGGCACGCAACTTCAGTTCTTCCTCGCTCGCCGTGGCTTGCTCCGCGATGCGTTGCCGCTCCGCCGCGAGTTCCTTGCGAACTTCGGATACTTCCTGCGTCTTCTTGGTGTAGTCGCCGTGCATCAGCACGCCGTCTTTGAGGCCCTTCGGCCCCTTCACCTTCTTGCCGTTCCAGTCGAATTCCTCAAAGTCGTCTTCGAGTTCGGCCGGTTCGGCGGCTTCGGTCCCTTCGTCAGGGGCCTCGGTTGCTCCCGTCAGATCGTCTTCGATCTTCCGAGGTTCGTCTGCCGGTTCCGCCGGGGTTGGCGGCGCTGCCGCTCCGTCGTCGGTTCCAGTCGGGGCAACAGCCCCTTCAACATCGGACATGCGATGCAATCCTTTTCAGGTTGTTGCAGAGTTATGCGGACAGAAGCAGAATCGCTTCCGCATCGTCTTCGTCTCTGGCGATCTCGGCGAGGATTGATGCGATATAGCCGGCGAGGAAACGCGCCGCGACGGCATCCATCACCGGCGCGGTCAGCCACCTGGCATTCGGGGCCGCCTGTTCGATGGTGCGGATACCCAAAGCCATCAGCAGCGTTTCGTCGTGCTCGCCTTCGCGCGCCGCCGCTTCGATCTTCGCCTTCGCCAGTTTTCTCAGTTTGGCGAGGCGGCGCTTTTCTTCCTCGCGAAGTTCGGAAAGGGTCTTGTAGTAGTAGGCAGTGGCGCGAAGGATGCGCGGCTTGCCGGCAATGGTGACGGCGACTGGCGTGACGACAACAGCAGCGCTGGCAATATACCCGCGCGTCGCTACAAAGGCGATTGACCCGAACGTGCCGTAGCCGCGTGTGGCAACATCGTTGATTGCCACACTAGGTTCTCACAAGGCTTGTCGGTGCCGTGGCTGAGTCGAGTGTGCCGACGAATGCCGTCGTTGCATTATCCAGCTTCTTGACCGTCAGGCTCGTCCCGGAAATGCCGAACATCTGAAGCGTCTGCTGAACACCGTAAAGCAATTGAACCGGCGTCGGCTCTACCCCGTTCGCGGCATACGCTTCCGTCATCGCCACCGTGCCCTTGGCAAAGTCGTATGCGCCGGTGAGGGCCATTGCATCGCCGGTCGAGGCTGGTACTGCCGGGATGAGGTCCGTCTTGGCCTTCACCAGTGCGACTTGCGTCAGTACCGCATCGTCAGCGGTGCCTAGGGCGGTCGAAAGCTCTGCGTTTGTCGGCACGTCGCCGATCAATGTTGCCAGAGCATCTGTGGCCGCGATGATCAGCGATTCGTCGGCCGGATCGGTCGGGAACGACGCCGCGAGGAAACCAGTCGGCTGCGTGTAGGTCGCCATGCGGGATGTGATCGCCGCGTCGACATTGTCAACCAGCAGCTTGCCAATGCTGCCAAGCGTCGTCAGCGCGGACGTGAGCACGTCCCACACCGCCGTTGCGATGGTCGCGGCGGACGGGAAGCCGATGTTCGTACCGGCCGTCAGGATGCGGGTTGCCACGGCCCAAACGTCGGCGGCAGTATGCGTCGAGAAGCCAACCGCCGTGATCCACGCCGCATCGCCACGATCGCGAATGGCCTCAAGCGTGTCCGTCGTCGCCCACGTCGCGCCCTTGATCTGCGTGAAGGCGGCAACCATCTCGGTATTGGTCGGAGCGTCGTAGGTGCCGAGTTCAGTAGCAACTTGGGTCGGCGTGGCACGAGTCGTTACCGCAGCGTCGAGGTTGGCTATGCGTGTATCGCCGAGAGCAGTCAGGCCAGCACCGGCAATGCCAATGTCGTCAGTGTAGCCCTTGATCGTGGTGAGATCGGTCTGGGCCGCGATGATATCGGCCGCGACGTTGACGCCGGCAGCGGCCGTGACAACGGCATCGTAGATCGTATGTGTGTCCGCAACGGGGTCACCAATCGCTTGGCCAAACGTCCCAAGAGTTTGGTGCGCCGTTGCATCCAAATCCCACACGGCGGCAGCGACGGTGGCGGCACTGACCGCTGGAGCATTGTTCAGAGCTGCAATAGCGGCAAGAGTAGCGTCGTCCGCTGCGGCCTGCGACGTTGCCAGTTCGGTATTGGTCGGCAGGTTAGTCACGTCCACGCCGACGGTCGCTCCATCGGCATCGGTGACAACCGCCTTGAAGATCGTATTGGTATCGGCCGCAGGATCGCCTATCGCTTGTCCAAACGTGCCTTGAGTTTGATGGGCGGTGGCGTCCAAGTCCCAAGTCGCAGCCGCATTCGCCGCCGCCGTCGGCACGGCTGTCGTGACGGACGTTTTCATGGTGGCGGTCAGGTCGCCGTTGGTCGGTGCGTTGGTCAGGTTGGTGACAGTGGTAACAAGAGCAACAGCCGGAATCGCCGTCAGTCTCGTGCCTGTCACCGGCAAGCCACCCGCTGCATCGGGCACCGCATCGGGGATGCTGTTGAGCGTTCCGGTTGGTGAAGCGACGTTGAAGAACTTCTTGAACCCACCCGCGAGAAGCCCGGCAGTTTCAGTCAGCGCCGTGCCGAGGATGCGCGACAGATCGGCAAGGCCCACATTCGCCGTCGTCGGAGCGGTGAGTAGACCACCCACGCCGGCAGCCGCGACGTTCGGTATCGCGCCTCCGCTGGAAGCAAAGAATGCATCATAGAGCGCGGCGTTGACCACCATGAACTCGTGGAACACGGGCACATGGTTGGCGGCGTCGGTGATCGACAGCAGCATCCGGCCGAGCCGGTTTGTATCCGCAGCCGCCAACTCAAGTTGCATCATCCCGGCGTCGTTGCCGGTGATGTAGTTCAGATCGTTTGCCGTGCCTGACGTTGCCCCCGTCACATTGTCGAGGATGTTTGTCGGGGCTGAGCCAGCATCGGTGTCTGCCGTGAGCGTGATCCGCTCATTGGTGATCGTGAGGCCGGTTTCTATCGTGACTCCATCTGTGCGGTCGAAAAATGGGCCCACGGTAATAATTACAGCCGTGTTTGTGCGAAGAAATCTCACGACTAGGACCACCGCTCACGATATTGTCTGGTCAATACTGGAATGGCGATGGCGGCAGAATACGCCTCGGTCGGCGGCGTGAATGTCGTCGTCCAGCGAGCGATGTTGGAAATGCGGAATTCGTCAAGCCAACCGTTTAGAAATGCCGCAGCATCTATGTCAGACCCGATTCGGAACGTACCAGTATAATCACCGACAACATTGGCATCGGTGCTGCTGCCAACCGAAGTTCCGTCCTTGTAGAACCGATAATCAGTACCGTTCTTGACGAACGCCATATGCGTCCAGGTATTCGCGGACAATGGCGAGGCGGTGGTGACGTTGACGATCAGGCTGCCGCCGGAATACAGGTCAAAATACCAGTTGCCATTATCGGTTCTGGCCCCCATCCGCCAGCCGGTATTGCTATCGGTAGTTTGATGGCCGGCGATGCGCGCAGCGTTAGTGGACGCTGCAACCCGTATCCAAAAATCAATCGTGAAATTTCCGGACCCGAATGCCCAATCGGCACTGTCCGGCACAGTGAGATAATCGCCCGTCCCGTCGAACAACCCGCTCGCTCCGCCGAACTTGCTCTGCGCGGTATCTATTTGCGCATTGCCGACCCGCGTTATCGTCCGTGCCGATGCCGACGAGTCGGTGAACGTCGTTGATGCGTCCGCCCCATCCATATGAAGCAGGAGGAGCGTGTTGGCGTCATTGCCCGCCATGACTTTAACTCACACCGTAACAGCAACGATATTGTCGGCGCTTGTCTTCAATGCAGCGTATTCGGTGGCGAGCTTGGCAAACTTCGCCTTCACGTTGGCCTCATAGGCGTTGCCGGTGCCGAACGCCTGCACGGTGGCGATCACATCGGCAAACTTGGTCGGTATCTCCGCCAGCGCCACCGATGCAGCTGTTGCTTTTGCCTTGCCGCTGACAATCACTGCACGCTGCTCAGCAATGAGAGCCGATACCGCTGCTAAACTAACTTCGATTT
>JANLGX010000447.1 GCA_024654005.1 Gemmatimonadaceae bacterium
CTCCAGTTCAGCCCGTCCGTGCGGACCGTGTTTCTCTACGGCCCGGACGAGCCAGTAGACGACATCGAGTGGTGGATGGGTCACATCCATCCGGACGAGCGCGACCAGGTCGTGGCGGACATCCACAAGGCGATTGCCGGCCGCGGACAGTTCTGGGCGGCGGAGTACCGGTACCTGCGCGGCGACGGCGCGTACGCGCACGTCTTCGACCGCGGATTCATCAGCCGCGACGGCGCCGGAAATCCGGTGCGGATGATGGGCTCGATGTTCGACGTTACGGATCGCAAGATCGCGGAGCGCACCCTGCGCGACAGCGAGCGCCGGTTCCGCTCGTTGATCGAGAACGCTTCCGATGCCATCGCGATCATCGACGCGGAAGGGCGGTTCGCGTACGCCAGCGAGAGCTACGTCAATGTGCTCGGGTACGAATCTTCCGAGCTGGTGGGGAGGCTAGTGTTCGGCTTCGTGCACGAAGAGGACCTCGCGGACGCGGCGCGCGCGTTCGAGCAGATCGCGACGGACCCCGGCGCCACACTCCAGGTGACTGTCCGCTGCCGGCACAAGGACGGGAGCTGGCGCCTGCTGGAGGCCTGCGCCAGAAACCTCATCCACGACCCCGCCATCGGAGGAATCGTCTCCGCTTCGCGTGACATCACGCAGCAGCACGCGCTGGAGGCGGAACTGGTTCAGGCGCAGAAGATGGAAGCCATGTGCCAGCTCGCCGGGGGCGTGGCGCACGACTTCAACAACCTGCTCACGGTCATCACGAGCAACGTCGATCTGATCGTGAGCGCGATCCCGTCGCAGGTCCAGATTCACGAGAACCTCGCGGAGATCCGGCGCGCCGCGAGCCAGGCGGCCGGACTCACGCGGCAGCTCCTGAACTTCACTCAGCGGCGCGCCGAGGACCCGAGGGTGGTGAACCTCAACGAAGTCGTGATCGATTCGCAGGGATTGCTGCGGCGCGTGATCGGCGAGACGTCGGAGCTGAGGATCAAGACGTCCACCAAGGCGCCGCTGGCGAAGATAGACCGCGCACAGCTCGAGCAGGTGCTGCTGAATCTCGTCTTCAACGCCCGTGACGCGCTGCAGGACGGCGGGGTCGTGGAGGTCTCGACGGATCGCAGGAAAGTGCAGGCCGGCGATCCGCAGGCCTGCGCAATTCCTTCGGGCGAGTACTCCGTGCTGACCGTGCGCGACACCGGAACCGGGATGACTCCGGAAACGCGCGCGCGCGCGTTCGATCCGTTCTACACGACCAAGGAGATCGGCAAGGGAACCGGGCTCGGGCTCGCGATGGTGTACACCATCGTGAAGCAGGCGGGCGGCTACATCGATCTCGAGACCAGTCGCGGAGTGGGCACGACGTTCCGCATCTATCTCCCGCGAGTGGTTTCCCCAACGGTCACTCCGCTCGAGGGTACGCCCGCGGCGAGGCCGAAGGCGGGCGAGGAGACGGTCCTTCTGGTCGAGGACGAGGAGATGGTGCGCAAGGTCGTCCGGCGCACGCTGTTGTCGCAGGGATACAAGGTGATCGAAGCGGCCAATGGCACGGAGGCGCTCAAGCTCGCGCTGGAGAACCCGGCCAGGATATCGCTGGTGCTGACGGACGTGATGATGCCGGCGATGGGCGGGCCCGAGCTGGCGCGGCGGCTGTGGCAGCAGCTCCCCGATCTCAAGATCGTCTTCCTGAGCGGGTACGCGCCGGACTCGATGTCGGCGGGGTCGGGAGTTCCGCCCGGCGCGATTCTCATAGAAAAGCCGTTCGCGATAGAGAAGCTCATGACGATCGTGCGCGAGGTGCTCGACGGCGACGGCGCTGGAACGTCGCGCATGATTGACATGACCGCCAAACCGAACTAGCCTTCGTGGTTACCCCGATAACTTCGCGCCAGTAGCTCAGCTGGATAGAGCAGCAGCCTTCTAAGCTGCGGGTCGGGGGTTCGAGTCCCTCCTGGCGCGCCATATGAAACGAAGCAGCAGTGTTTTGCGCCCATAGCTCAACTGGCAGAGCATTCGACTCTTAATCGACAGGTTGTAGGTTCGATTCCTACTGGGCGCACTTCTCGCGCACGACCCGCGTGGCCTTCCCGGCTGCGCGGGTCGATTTGCTTGGTGCCTGTGCGCGTTTGCCGGACGGGTATCCCCTGCGGTCGCTACGCGGCGCTGCGCGCCGCTAACACGCGACCTTCGGGGACACCCGTCCGGCAAACGCACCGGACTTCTCGAAACCCGCGCAATCCGGGCGGCCAGCGGGGTGCGCTCGCTGCCCGGACGGCGGCGGGGAGGAACTGCGGAAGTACGTGCTAAGGCACTACCGCAATCGGCACCCAGGCGCGCGTGTCGTCCCACGCGAGCGACAGGCGGCCGGTGTCGATGTCGATGGTGAACTGCTCCACCGGCGACGTCAGGCGCTCGGCGGTCATCGGGATGCGCGCGAGGTCCTGATCCTGGTTGTAGACCGTGCCCCACTGGCCGGTCTGCTTGTTGATCACGAGCTGCCACGCCGTACGGCCGGGGATCGACCAGAGCGTGTACGAGCCGGCGGGAACGGACACGCCGCCGATCGTCAGGTTGCGGTCCGTCCTGAACGACGTGGCGGTGTTGGCACCGGTGCGCCACACGGCGTCCCATGGCACTACGCCGCCGAAGATCACGCGGCCGCGCTTGAACGGGCGCTGGTAGTTGATGGCCACGTTGGCGCCTCCGACCGTCGCCCGCACGGAGTCCGGCGGCGACAGCGGGCCAAGCCCGCGGCCGGCCGCGTCGCGCGCCGCATAGTCGCTGATCCACGCCGGGAGATTCACCGTCGCGACGCGCTTGACTACCGCGCCGACCGTGGACCTGCGCGCGTCGATCTGGTGCACCCGTCCGACCGCGTCGAGCTGTACGAGCATCGTGCCGAGCTGTGGGGCGGCAAAGGAGTACGTCGCCGGCGAATCCATGCGGACCCTGAAGGGCAGCGGGTCGCCGCCGAACTGCGCGTAGATCAGCGTGTCACCGTGGGCGAGCGCGGCCCGCGCGAGCACCGCGATCGTAGAGTATGCGGGGAGCGCGAGGACCGTCGAGACGTTCCCGTTCGCCATCCTGGACGTCTGCGTGCGCGTCCCCGTCGTGTTCGTGACCGTGATCGAATCGCTTGCCACGGCCCAGGTGGTGACCGCGCGCGCCGAATCGCGGTGCGCTTCGGGACCGCGGAGCCTGGTCTCGTACGACGTGACGTGCCCGTCGTTGTCCCAGCTCATGCGGACGCGCCGCACGGCCGTGCGGGGCGTGCGGCTCACGACTTCCGCCTCGAGCGTGTTGCCGCGGATCGTGAACAGCTCCAGCGCCGTCGTGTCCGCGCCGAGCATCGTCACGAAGCCGGCGCTGTCGTCGGCAAACGCCGCGGGCGGACGCGGGAGCGGGCCGGAGCCCGCACAGGCTGACAGGACAGTTGCGAGAGCGAGCAGGTGGACTTTCATGATGGCGTTCCTCTGATGGTGACTAGTGACTAGTAGCTAGTTGGTCGTAACAGCGGAAGGGCGGGGGCGGTCACTAGTCACCAGTCACTAGCCACTAGTCACTGCCGTTCAGTCACTAGTCACCGCTTCCAGCCGGGGCCACGCAGCGCGCGGCCAGGCGTGGCGCCGGTATGCGCCCCATCACGCAGCACGCGGACTCCGTTCACCCAGACGTCGCGCACGCCCACGGAAAGCTGGTGCGGCTGCGTGAACGTGGCGCGGTCGGCGATCGTCTCCGGATCGAAGATGATGACGTCGGCGAAGCTGCCTTCCTTGAGCAGCCCGCGGTCCCTGACGCCGAGCGATTGCGCCACAGCCCATGACATCTTGCGGACCGCGTCCTCCAGGCGGAGCACTCCCTCCTCGCGAACGTACTTGCCCAGTATCCGCGGATACGAGCCGTACGCGCGCGGATGAACCAGGCGCGTCGAGCGCTCGGGATCGAATCCGCCGGCGTCGGTGCCGATCATCACCCACGGCTGCGCGATCTGCATCGCCACGTTCGCCTCCGACATGCCGAACGTGATCTGGCTGACGTTGTCCTCCTCCGCGATCACGATGTCGATCAGCGTCTCGGCCCAGTGCCGTGCGAGCGAGTCGGCGATGTGCTTGAGACGCATCCCCTCGAAGCGCTTGAGGTCCGGGGCGTCGAGGCCGATCACCATGCGCGATTCGGGCCCGTCGAACGGGTCGCCGTCATCCTCCTCCTCCACGATCATCTCGCGGACCATGCGCGCGCGCAGCGTCGAGTCGCGCAGGTTCTCCAGCAGCTTGCCGTCGGCGGATGCCCAGTCTGGAATGCCGGCCGAGAGGTTGTTTCCCGACGCCGCGTACGGATACATGGTCGCGGTGACGTCCTGCCCGGCGCGGCGCGCGGAATCGATCTTCGCCACGACCAGCGGCGCCTTCGGCCAGTTGGCGCGGCCGTCCGATGCCTTCAGGTGATAGATCACGACCGGCACGTCGCCGTAGCGCCCGATGTGCAGCGCCTCGTCGGTCGCCTCCAGCAGGTGGTCGCCCTCGCTGCGCATGTGCGTGATGTACGTCCCGCCGTACGGTGCCATCGCGCGCGCCATCTCCGCGAGCTCTTCCGTCGTGGCATAGCTGCCGGGCGGATAGATCAGCGCGGTGGAGATGCCGAACGCGCCGTCTTCCATCGCGTTGCGCACGACCATTCGCATCGTGTCCAGCTCGGCGGGCGTCGCGGGACCAGGCGTCTGTCCCTTCGCGTAGGCGCGCACGGTGCTCGCGCCGAGATACGACCCGGCATTCACCGAGTTGCCGTGGCGCTCGAGCGCGGACAGCCACGCGTCGAAGCCGCGCGGGCCGGCGAACGTCGCGTACAGCCGCGACCGCGCGGTCGTGTCCGTAATGCTCACGCCGTAGTTCTCGGCGGCGCTCGTGTTGAGCGGCGCGGGAGTGGTGGACTCGCCGAGTATCTCGCTGGTCACGCCTTGAGTGATCTTGCTGATCACGCGGCCGTCGCCGGTGAGAAGCGCCGTCCAGGAGTGGCTCTGGATGTCGATGAAGCCGGGCGCGACGACCATGCCCTTCGCGTCCACGCGCTCGCCGGCCCGCGCGCGCGCGAGCGACCCTTTCGGCCCGATGTAGACGATCCTGTCGCCGCGAACTCCGACGTCGCCGTAGTGCCACGGGTTGCCGGTGCCGTCCACGATCTTGCCGTTGGAGATGACGAGGTCGTAGGCAGCGACGGGTGCGACGGGAGTGCGACTGACGGCGGGTGCGCAGGCGGCGGACAGGGCGAGGGGTATGAGCAGGCGGAAGCGCATTGGGACCTCGGGAGAAGGCCAGCAGCTAGCAGCTAGCAGCGAACGACCACGACACGGCTACAGCGCAAAAAACAGCGGGCAGTTCGATCACTGCCCGCTGAAATCTACGGCCGGTTTTCGCAGCTAGCTGCTAGCTGCTAGCTGCCGTTTAGAACGTATACTGAATCCTCGACAGCACCATCCGCCCGATCTCGGGCACGCCCACGTAGCTACGGCGCTTGTTGTCGAACAGGTTCGTCGCGTTCAGTGAGAACAGGCCCCGGCCGTCGGTGGTGGGGATCCCGATGGTGAAGCCGGCGTCCACCATCGCGTTGACCGGAACTTCGCCCACCCACACGCCGTCGTTCACCGGGAACGCGTTGACGTAACGGCCGCGCAGCTCGGCCTTGAAGCCGCGATCGCGATCGTTGTAGCGCGCGGTGAGGCTGGCCTTGTTGTCGGCAGCGTTGAGCGTTATCTGCTCGACGCCGGGCGGAGTGGGGAAGAGCACGTCGTTCACCCACGAGTACGTGCCGAGCATCGACCACCGCTCGGTCAGGCCGAGGTCGAACGACAGGTCCGCCCCGTGTACGTTCGTGGTGCCGGGCACGTTTCTATAGATGAAGAGCAGGTCCGCTTTGTCGGAGAGCGGATCGTCCGGCACGACGGTGCCGAGCGGGATTTGAGTGAGACCGCCTGCGACCGCAGCTGCGGTCGGTCCCGCGGCGGGACCAAGGCCTGCCGCGGTAAAGACGCCGGTCAGATACGCTGTCATCGACGCCTTATCGAGGAAGATGTTCGGTGTTGCGAGCGCGGTAGTGCGCACGTCGAACCGCCTCTGGTACCAGAGGTCGAGCCCCATGCTCAAGCGGCTCGACACGGCGCCCTTGTAGCCGAGCTCGATGACTTCGTTCCTGGTGACCTTCAATGGATCCAGGTCCTGCACGAACGACGGATCGGCCGGGTCGAACGCCCGCGTTGCGACGTTGAGCGTACGAAGGTTCGTGCCGATCTGCGCGGACGTCGGATTGAGGCTGCGGAGCAACGGAAGCAGCGACGGTGGCAGGCTACCAGATGCCACCGCGAGGGCTGCCTGCCACATGGCCGCCGCGTTGGCGGGAATGAACTGTGCTTCACCGCCGGCGGTTGACGGCGTGAACGGAGACTTCATGCAAAGCGAGCCGATGCCGCCCGTGCAGTCCCGGCGGAATACGTAACCGTTCTCGTTGCCGCGCACACGAATCGTGTAAGGGAGAGGGCTGAGCCTCGCCTGCGCGAGATCGATGGAGAACTGGAACGTCGCCGGATTGTTGAACGCGCGGTTGTACGTCAGACGGATGTTCTGATTTTCCGTCGGCTTGAACACGAGCGCCGCGCGCGGAGACACCGTGTTGTCCGTCAGCTTGCTGTGCTTGTCCACGCGCAGCGCGCCCAGCACCTCGAAGCGGGGTCCGAGGCTCTGCGTCGCGTGCACGTACCCGCCCGTCTCGGTAACGTCGTCGTCCTCCTCGTTGCGACCGTGGATCGTGCCCTCGGTCACCGGGTTCGTCTTGATGAAGTCCGCGCCGTACACGAAGCGCAGGCCGCGCCCTGTCGACAGGCTGTGTTGCACCTGGGTCGCGACGAGCGTGGACTTGTCGACGATCGGCGCGCCCGTGCGGAGCAGGAACGTGCCGGCTGCGTCGAGACTGTCGTCGTTGCCGGAGTTGCTCCGGTTCAGGAACGTCTGCATGAAGAACGTCTTGTGGCGGAAGCGCGCCTGATAATGCTCGTACTTCCAGTTGCGCACCTGTGCGACGCCGCTCGTACTGGTCAGCTCGAGCGCGCTGCCGATGTCGGCCATCCCGTACGAGCCGATGAGCTCGGTGCTCGCGCTCGGCCGGAAATCGAATCTGGCCTCTCCGGCCGTGCGGTTGACGTCGAAGTTGCGCTGCACCGCGGTCAATATCCTGGCGCCCGACGGATCGGGTCGCGGCACGGGCAGGTTCTCGTTGACGAAGTCTTCATAGCGCCACTCTTTGCCCGACATCTTCTCGAACGACAGCTTGTAGCCGAACACCGGGCCGAGCACGCCCGCCGTACGGATCGCGCGGCGGATCGTGGAGCGGTCGCCGAGGTCTAGCGTGAGGCTCGTGCCGGGCGAGGTGAAGGGCGACTTGGTGATCACGTGCAGCACGCCGTTCGCGGCGCCTGGTCCGTACAGCGCCGCCGCCGGACCGAGCACTACTTCGATCCGCTCGATGTCCTCGTTGGTCGAGGTCAGCAGGAACGGGACGTTTACTCGGAGCGACGGAACCGTTGCGAATCTGTTGTCCTGCAGCATCAGCAGGGAGCCGGTAAACGCACCGTTGAAGCCGCGCGACGCGATGTTCGCCTGCACGAGCCCGCCCTTGATGATGTCCACACCCGGCACCGCGCGGAGATGGTCGGTCGGGCTGAGCGACGGGCGGGTCTCGATCTCTTCCGTGCCGATCACGGAGACCGACGCGGGCGCGTCGATGACCTTCTCCGGCGCGCGCGAGGCGGTGATGACGATCGCCTGCAGCGCCGGCGCGTTGCCGGTCAGCTCGATCGTGTGCTCCACCGTCCGATCGGCAACCACTTCGATCCGGATCGCGGGCGATTGTCGGTACCCGATCCCGCGCGCCGATACCAGATACGACCCCGGCGCCAGGCCCGCGATGCGATACGATCCGTCCGCGCCGGAGGCGACGGTTGTCTCGACGCCGCCGGCGTGGACCGCGCGCACCTGCGCATTTGCGATGGGGGCCGAGGAGGACTCATCGGTGACCGTGCCGGCGATGGCGCCGGTACCGGCCTGCGCGAGCAACGCTGAGCCGCCGAACAATGTGGCTGCAAGTAATGCCGCGAGCTGAAGGAATCGACGGGCGCTCATTAACATGCTCATCTCCAATGGAGGACGGCGATCGGGTTAGGCCGCGCAACCGAATTGCGACCGCCCGACGATAGTGTTTGGGCGATAGCTGTCAATAGGGGAAAAAGGAAACGGCTGCGTGCTGCGTGCTGCGTGCTGCGTCCTAGCAGGATTCCGAGCGCCTTGCGGCAATGTCAGTACCTCTGGCCAGAGGCCCTTCTTGGAAATGTCAGTGGTACCGCACCAACTGTCGGCCGACCAGGAACCTGCTAGCACGCAGCACGCGGCACGCAGCGCAGTTACCCCACCGCATGAGCGAATACCTCCAACGCCGCAGGGAGACATTCCACGCGCAGAATCCTCGACCGCGCCTGATACAGATCTCCGTCCAGATTGTACATCGGCTGCGCGGCGAACTTGAGGTCGAACCACGGCTGCTGGTATTCCGTGACGGCGGGCGACCGGACGTGCGCGCCACGCGTGGCGGAGAGCAGGAGGCCCGCGCGCGCGAGCGTTCCCCGCGGCGCCAGCGCGATCGCGTCGAGCAGGCCGTCGCTCAGGTCCGCGTTCGGCGCGATCTTGAAAGCGCCGCCGTAGTGCTGCGCGTTCGCGATCACCAGCAGCAGCAGCCGCCGCGGCGCATCGCTCGGCCGCTCGGAGCCGGCGCCGCCGGCGAGCGACACCTCGAACCCGGGATATCCCGGCAGCTCGCGCAGCGCGGCGTACACGTAGCGCGTGCTGCCGCGCAGGCCGCGCAGGCCGCGCAGGCCGCGCACGGTCTGCATCCGCTGCAGCACCGCCGTGTCGAAGCCGAAGCCGCAGCACACCAGAAAAAATCTCCCTTCCACCGTGCCCACGTCCACGCGCCTCGTCTCGCCGGAATCGATCAGCTCGAGCGTGCGTTGGATGTCGCGCGCCGGCGCGCCCACGGTCTTCGCGAAGTCGTTGCCCATGCCCGCGGCGATCAGCGCGAGCGGTGGACGGCGCTCGCTCTCCAGCAGCGCGGCCGCGACCTTGCTCCACGTCCCGTCGCCGCCGACCGCGATCAGAGCACCGGCGCCCCGCGCCACTGCTCGCTGCGCGAGCTTGGTCTCGTCGCCGGGACCGGTCGTCATGCGGACGACGACGTCCCTCCGCGACGAAGTCGCCCGCAGAACGTCGTCCAGCACTTTTGCGCCGCGGCCGCCGCCCGCCGCGGGGTTGGCTATGACGAAGATCGCGTCTTCCACGCCCGCTAACTTACAGCCTCAATGAATGGCGGGCCGCACTGATGCCGTACGACGCTGGACTGGTGGCGCGAGTCGAGGACGTGCTCGCGACGCTCGGCGAGCGCACCGTGCGCCAGCGCAACGTGTTCGGCGGACGCGGGTTCCTGGCGTCACGCTCGACGTTCGCGATCGTATTCGAGGAGGAGCTGATCGTGAAGCTCCCCCGTCCCGACTACGAGCGATGCCTGGCGCTCGCGGGCGTCCGGCCGTTCGCGCCCGGCGACGAGCGGCCGATGACTACCTGGGTGGTGGTGTCGGCGGATGTAATCGCCGAAGACCCGGAGCTTTCGGACTGGCTCCGACTCGGCCTCCAGGCCGTGCGGCGGGGAGGTCGGTCGGCTAGCGGGTGAGGGCGTAATAGATCACGTACAGCCACGACAGAATGCCGTGGATGATCGCCCAAAAGATCGACTTGTTGACGCTCCACGAGATCGCGATCGCCAGCGCCGACCCGAAGCTGATGCCATGTCTGATCACGGTCGCGCCGTTGTTGTTCGCCACTGAATTCTCCGGTGAGGACGGCTGCACTACGGAATGTGCTGCCGGCTGGTTCCAGGGCTGCTTGGTGGGCGCGGGCACAGACTGAGGAAGTGGTTTAAAGCGGTCGCGTAAGCTCCTGCAGGACATCCGGATACGCGTCGAAAAGCGTAGGGGGTACCGGCACCGGCTCGCCTTCGATTCCGGCCTTCAGCATCGCCGCGTTGGCCACCGCTTTTCCCTCGAAGTGGTTATTCGTGATGACGAACACTTGCCTGGATTCACGTTCGAGGTGGAGGGCGCGCTCGCGCCACGGCGTCAGCTCCTCGGCCGAATACAGATAGTCGTACCGCTCGTTGACGCCGGCGTCGGCGCGGAACCAGCTGTCGAGGTTCCGGCCGTGGAGCCGGATGTACGCGACCGGTGCGGTGGCGCGTTCGGTGGGCTCGATTCCGGTGTGTGGCGGTTGGTCGATGTTGACGAATCCGACTCCGCGTTCGCGCAGCGAGTCGAAGAATTCCGGCGTGTTCCAGGACGCGTGACGGATCTCGATGACGAGAGGGAAGTCGGCGAATTCCTCGGTGAGGCGTGCGAGCCATTCGCGGTTCTCGGCTGTTCTCCGAAATGACCACGGAAACTGGGCGAGCAGCGCACCGAGTTTGCTGGCGTCGCGCAGCGGCTGGAGTGGATCGCGCACGGTAGCGACTTCTTCGCGCGTCCAGCCGGCGTCGCGTGCGTGGGTGAATCTGCCGAGGAGCTTGGTGGTGAAGATGAAGCGCGGATTGTGGGCGGTGCGCTCGATCCAGGCAGTGGTCTGCGCGGCTCTGATGGGAGCGTAGAAGCTCGAGTTGACTTCGACTGTGTCGAAGTAGCGGGCGAGGTACGCGAGTTCGTCGAAGCCGCGGGGCTTGGGCGAGGGGTAGACTTTGCCGTACCAGTCTTTATAGTACCAGCCTGCGGGGCCGACGGAGATCATGGAAAAGAAGGTAGCTGCCAGGGAGGGTATGATATAGTCAGATGTTTACACACTTCTTGACAAGATCTCAAAAGGAGAAATCATAATGCACAAATCACGCAATTGGCTCGCCGCCCTCACTCTGGTCGGACTGCTGGCATTCCAGGCCGTCCCTGCCTTTGCCGATGTGGTCATCACCGTAAAACCCATCACAGCCGCTGCACCGGGCTGGTTTCAAATAACCGTGTCGTATGGCCCCGTTTTTAAGAGCGATCAGCTCGCTCTCTGGGCCAATGTGACCCTGAGCGTGGTGAATTCCGACGGCTCAAGGTCAAATAGGCCAATCTTCGGCATTTCTGTCGATGCGAGGGATACCACCCACAAGACCCTGCTAGTTTCGGCCGGCAACTTAGACGGGCCCGACGTTACCTTTGAGCTGAGAATTAAACCCGGCGCGACGCTCCCGCCCTCACAGCCCACCGAGCCCCCGCAGCTCCGACAGCCCACTCGGCGGCTCCCCTAGCCCCTGGTGGAACTATGCGGTGGTCTTGAGTCATCCCCCGCCGGATTAGTCGGATCGACCCAGAGCAACGGTGAGCCGGGCGGCCGCGAGTGGACTTGACCCAACGCCGAATCCCCTTTTTGGTTGCTTTCACGAGCGCTGATTTGGGGGAGAAATCCTGAAAAAACCCTGCTCAAACACTTGACCGGCAGGATTGGTCTCGTTATGTTGCAAGGCTGCCACAGAAATGGGGCGGTTTTGAAGAAGGTGGTCACCAAGTGGCTGCCACAGCTTATTGAAAATCGAAGTTGTGAGAATCGATGGATGTGCGAGGCGAACTCGTTGATCCGGAGCCGTTCAGGGTTCCGGGGAGAGAAGACCTGAATAAAACATTCAAAGTGATTCGGATACGCTGTCTACGCGACAGCGGACGACAGCTGTTCGAAGAGCCCAAGCTTTTCAACTATTGGAGAGTTTGATCCTGGCTCAGGACGAACGCTGGCGGCGTGCTTAACACATGCAAGTCATGGGGACCCAAGGCGCAAGCCGTGGGTAACCGGCGAACGGGTGCGTAACACGTGAGTGACCTGCCGATTTGTGGGGGATAGCCGGGCCAACGCCCGGGTAATACCGCATACGCTCTTCTTGGGGCATCTCTAGAAGAGGAAACCTCCGGGGCAAATCGAGGGACTCGCGGCCTATCAGCTAGTTGGCGAGGTAACGGCTCACCAAGGCTACGACGGGTAGCTGGTCTGAGAGGATGGCCAGCCACATTGGGACTGAGATACGGCCCAGACTCCTACGGGAGGCAGCAGTGGGGAATATTGCGCAATGGCCTAACGGCTGACGCAGCGACGCCGCGTGTGGGATGACGCCCTTCGGGGTGTAAACCACTGTTGCTCGAGACGAATAGCGAGCTTTAGCTCGCCTGACGGTATCGAGTGAGGAAGCACCGGCTAACTCCGTGCCAGCAGCCGCGGTAATACGGAGGGTGCGAGCGTTGTCCGGAATCACTGGGCGTAAAGGGCGCGTAGGTGGTCAGGTAAGGGTGTGGTGAAAGTCCGGGGCTCAACCCCGGATCTGCCGTGCCGACTGCTTGACTGGAGCATTGCAGAGGCAGATGGAATTCCGGGTGTAGCGGTGGAATGCGTAGAGATCCGGAAGAAGACCGGTGGCGAAGGCGATCTGCTGGGCAATGGCTGACACTGAGGCGCGACAGCGTGGGGAGCAAACAGGATTAGATACCCTGGTAGTCCACGCCCTAAACGATGTCTACTAGTTGTTGGTGGAGTAAAATCCATGAGTAACGCAGCTAACGCGTGAAG
>JANLGX010000455.1 GCA_024654005.1 Gemmatimonadaceae bacterium
CTTCACCACGATGACCGTGGAACTGGTCCGCGATGAGACCTTGCAGAGCAGGCCGGTCGAGCTACCGATCGCATGCCGGATCTCCATGGAGGCCCAGGCATCCCACAGCTTGTCGAAGATCCGATCGCTCAGGTCATCGAACGCAGCCGGTCCCGAAGCACGCCGCTCGACCAGGTTGTCCAGCGCGATACGCGCATAGCGCCTGACCGGGGTGAGCTTGCCCTGGATCGCATCCAGGGGCACATGGTCGGGGATGTTCCCGTCCGTGGCGAGGGCCCCAGTCTTGTACCGGAGATCCACCGCGAACACCATGTTCTGTCCTTCGAGCCGATACTCGCCCGGCTCGGCGTCCTGGAACAACATCGCCACCTTGCTCTCGCGGCGTACGTTGTTCACAACTCGTCCGACGAAGATGTCGTGTGTCAGGCCCGTAAGCTCTGACATCAGCGCAGCATTCCCCGCCTGGCTTCCTCGTGCCATGTGAGGTTCCTTTTCCTTTGGCTACCGGACTGGCCGGAGCCTACGTTGGAGTGTGCCGGGCGCGTGCTTCGAGCCGCGCGCCCCGCTTGAGTTCTTTCCGCAACTGGCGAGGGTTCATGCTGTCGTAGTCGGGTCCGTCGCCGGGTTCGAGGCTCGCCGTGCCGGAGGCGTGAACACCCCTGGCTGCATCGGTGAGCGCACCGAGAGGATGAGGTGGCGTGGCCCGCCGTGTGTCAGCGGCGCTCCTCTTGAACTCCTCGACGGCAGCCTTGGCTGCAGCGGCCTTAACGGCTGCTTCGGCCTCGGCCTTCTTCCGGTTCTCCTCCTGCTGCTTGGCGGACAGGGCGCTATCCCGAGCCTTGAGCTTCGCATCGAGTACAGCACGCATGCCGTTGTCGCGCAGGAGATAGTGCCGGAGCACTTCCCCGAACTTCGTGTGTAGATCCGCTGCAGTGAGCGTGCTGGGATCGCCGTGCACACCAGAACCGACCTCCGCGTCGAAGGAGGCCACACATGCGTCGAACAACTTCGTGAAGTTGGGCAGGGCAACCATCTCAGGCGGAAGCGTAGTCGTGGCGGTATGAAGGGCCTCATTGGCCCATGCCTCGCCTGCTTCCTGATCTGCCTGCGCCTGCACCTCTTCCCACCGTGACATAAACTCCCCGTCCTCGATGGGCCGCAGGTCGTTCTGCACGGCTGGCGACTGCCAGTACGCCGATGCAGCGGCCTGTGATACGGTATCACGAATCTCGTTGTACGTCTCAACGTGTGCCTGGTACGCTGGCGACTCCGGGAACTTGGCCTGAGCGGCTGCGGAAGCGTCCCTACGAACGATCTGCTCACGTAACGAGAGGATGGTCTTGTCCCTCTCCGCGAGCATCGTGTCCTTCGCTTCGACTTCCTGACGGCGGAAATAGATGCCGTTCAGCGCAGCCCTGATGACCTGCTCCTGTTCCGGAGACGTCGCCATGATTTCCGGCTGACCCATCTCCAGGAGCGGGTGCCCCTTGGGAATCGGGATCGCGATGGGCTTGAAGTCACCTCCGCCCGCCGCGGCCACGTCCGCCACAACATCGTTCGGCAGGAACTGACCCGTTTTCGGGTCGATCTTCCTGCCTGCTGCATTGATCCTTGCCTGCTCCTCGCCTGCAACCCGAGTAGCCTTCTCCTCAGCCGTCTCACTGACAGCCTTGGCGTCCGGATCCCCTGCTGCATCCTCAGCCACTGCACCATCAACCACTGCTGGCTGAGCTTCCTTCGCCGCACGCCGGTCCTCGTGTACGCCCCGGCGTGCATCCCGCTTCGAGAGTAGCTGCTGCGCTTCGTCCCCAGATTTCCCCGTTGCCAGGGCGACATCTTCGATAGGGGCTTGCGGTTCGACCACTGCCTCTGCGGGAATGCTCACGGGCGGTGCCGCGACAGGTGCTTCGACTGCTACGGGTGCCGCCACTACTGTATCGGTCATTTCATTTTCCGGTCTACGTGGTCCATGCCCCGCGTTCGCAGCGCTCTGTTCTCCACGTTGGTCACGTCCATTACTGGCCTACGTCCTGAAGTGTGGTGCCGCCTGAGCCGCCACGTCCGCCCATCTCGGCGGCGATCGTGCGCGGGTCCATCCCACCTCTCGCTGGTGCGCCCCCGGTCTTGGCCTGCTGTTCGGCCATTGCCATCGCGCTCTGGGCGGCCATCTGGGCCTGCCACTCGTAGTAGAGGTTCTGGCGCTGTGCGGCTGCGGAGCGCACGATCGGGTCCGCCTGCTCGTCCTGGGTGATCTCGGAGAGCGTGGAGATGTGCGCTTCGAGGTCGTCGTCACGAAGGCGCGGGTACCGAGCCTCCGCGATCTGGAATATTTGCTGGGCCGCCATGGGCACCCACGGGTGCATGGGGTCCATCTCCACGAAACCAGTCTGCTCCCGGAACTCCTGGACGAGATTGTAGAGTTCGGCCTGGACGTGCTTGGCTCTGCGGCGCCGTACGGCGTTCGGGTTGCCGGCGTCGTCGAAGATCAGCGGATTCGGATACTGCCGGCGCGCCTCGTCGGTGCGCAGGAACGGTTGGCCGTCCGCACCGCGGAGCGCGACAAGTTCCAGGATCTCCTGAGCGTGCGTTTCCGGGGTCGAGCCGAACGAGTTGACCAGTTTGAACTGGGGCGAGCGCGCGGACAGCTTCATCTTGTCGATGTAGCCGCTGACGAGGTGGGCGTTCTCGTCGCCCGTGACCTGCATCAGCCACGGCACATCGCCGTACGCACGCATCTGGCTGTGCATCCGACCCATGAACTCGCACGCAGAGCGCCGGAACCGCATGTTCACAGGCCCGTGGATGCTGTTGTCGGCCTGCTGCAGGGCTACGATCGCGCGGTACGGCTGGCGGGATCCTGCGGACTCACCGCGGCTCGCGGCCTGGTATCCGCCGATCGTGTACATCGCGGAGCGTTTCTCAGCGACTTCCTTGTCGAGCGCCTGGATGATGCTCTGCGGCCATTCCATGACACGGGGCCTCCATGCGCCCAGCGACGGCTCGACCTCAAGCAGGTTGTACCCGCCCAGATCGGCCATGTCCTCGCTGATCGCGCCGCCCGGCGTCACGATCGGCGCCTCAGCCATCTTGTTCGTGATCTCCCACCGCTTCGACAGTGCGATGTTGAGATCGACCTGGATCTGGTCGATGTCCTCAGCCCACGGCTTG
>JANLGX010000457.1 GCA_024654005.1 Gemmatimonadaceae bacterium
CCGGGGAGTTCTTCCTGACGAACAACGCCGCCTCCGAGTTGCGGAAGCGCGGGCTAGACGTGCGGCACACAAGGAAGGGACGGCTCGACGTGTATCAGATTAGCAACGGGCAGCTCTCGTTGATCGAGGCCGCGTGAGCGCCGTCACGGTCGATTCGCGTCGTGAGGCCCGTCGTGCCACATGGCGCAAGAGCATCAAGCGCCGCTACCACGAGTACCGCACGTTCTGCGAGCAGAACGGCATCAAGTCGCGCGGCAACGGCGCTTGGACTTCCCATTACGCGCGGATCCGCCGTCTGCCGGGATGGGTATGGCGTAGCCCGACGCACCGTTATTGGATTGACCGGTATTCGATCGAGGAGATCCAGGAGCTTGGCGGCGGCTTGTTGTTGTTCGCCGTGGACGATGTGTCCTCTGACGCTCCCGCCGTTGCGGGCCGGACACCGGGACGGCGGGAGCAGGAGGTGGCGGCGTGACTTCCTGGACGGAAGCCCCGGTGCGTCGGAAGCCGAAGGCGAAGGCGGTTCCTGTCTATCCGTGCGCGGTCTGCGGACGTGAGATCACCGCCGCCCAAGCCGTCTACTCCAAGTTCACCGGCCGGCGGTTCTGCTCCCCGGCGATCGGACACCTGAAACGACGAAAGGCGGTCGCGTCGTGACCGTCACGCGCACTGTCAGCCCGGAAGCGCAGGCGACCCTCGCGGTCGCCGAGCAGCTCGAGCTTGCGTTATCCGTCGCCGGGTTCTGCACGGACAAAAACACGGTGTATGAGCCCGAGCTGACGTCGTGGATACGTCCGGTCGCGGAGTTCACCGTGAGCCAGGAGAGCGGCACCTTCCGTGTGACAGTCGAGTATGTGGGCGGGGAAGTGGAGCGGTGAGCGCGTCTGATCGTCCTGACCTGCCCGAGCTGGAACGGCTGCTGGCGCGAGGCGATGACCTCACCTATGGGGAGGGCAATGTCCTCATAGCCGCGATCCCTCCCCTGCTCGCCGAGGTGGAGACGCTACGGGAGAAACTGATCCGCTGCGCCGAGCTTGCGGGCGCGGATGGTGAGGCTGTCGCGGCTGCTCGTTCGGGCGCGTTGAAGCATCCGACCGTAGCCGAGTTCGCCGTTGCTTCCGTCCTCGCGCTCCGCCAGGACTACGACGACCAGGAAGGAGCCTCCTAATGTCCTTCTGGGACGAGCAGGCTGGGTTCGACATTCGGGACCGGAAGCATCCTGACAAGGCGAACGCCGGCCGGAACATGGGCGGCACCACGACACGGAAAGCCCCGTCCGGGATCGTCTGGGCGGACGGGATGACCCGGTACGTGTGCGCGTACTGCGGTGGGAAGTTCGACGCGATGACCGTGCGGACGCTGCACGAGCTAACCGACCATGAAGGAGAGGCGGCATGACCGTTTTCCTGCTTCTTATCGCGGGGGCTGTGGTGTTCCCTGCCGGGATCGCCTTCCTGATCCTCGAGCTTGCATGGGCGAGGGAGGAGAGCGCGTGACGTTTGAGGACGCCGTGGCCGCCCGCGACTCTGCGGACGCCGTCGCCGCCCGCGACGCTGCAATCGCGGACGCCAGAGACAAGTACGAAGAGGCTCTCAACGCCGCTATGGCCGCCTACGACGCGGTGATAAATCCTGCGAACGCCGCCTACAGCGAGGCGCTCAACGCCGTGTGGGACGTTTTTTGGAAGGAGAGCGCGTGAGTTACACCCCTCCACTTGAAGGCTTCAAGCCGTCGCTGTTCCGCAAGATCGCTGAGGTTCAGGGGGAGATCCACGCGATGCGCCCTGATGAGACAGTCTCGACGGGAACGTATTCGTTCACGTACATCAGTGAGTCGCAGCTTCTTGAGGCTGTTCGTAAGAAGCTCTCGGACAGGAAGGTGGCGGCGTTCGTGAGTGTGGATTCTCAGCACACCGATGTTGTTGAGTCGCAGAGGCAGAGGAACGACGGGAGCGCGTACACGGTCACTACCGCTATGAGCGAGATCGTCTTGCGGATCGTTTTCGCGGATGGTGAGTCGGGGGAGACGTTCACGATTTTCGGGCAGGGTCGCGCGCACGATGCTGGGGACAAGTCTGTGTATAAGGCGATCACGTCGGCGAATCGTTATGCGTGGTGGAAGACGATGCTTGTGCCGACGGGTGACGATGATGTGAACAAGGATTCGGGGGAGGCGGGGACGGCGGGACCCGTTCAGGC
>JANLGX010000459.1 GCA_024654005.1 Gemmatimonadaceae bacterium
ACGGGCGTCGTGCCCAGCGTCTTGAGGATGTTCCAGAGGTTCGATCGCGGCGTGAGCTTCTGGCTGACCCACTGCCACTTCGTCACCTGTTCGCCGTCGGCGTTCGTCATGCCGTCCAGCGCCCAGATGAGCTTGATCGAGGGACCGAACTCACCTGAGTCTTCCTCGTATCCCTCCAGCGTCGCCGGGTACATGCCCGGCTTCAGTCCCTCGAACGGCTTGGCTGTGATCGTCATCGTTGCGCTCCTGTTCTGTTGCTCAGTTCTTGCGGATGCTCGTTTTCCGGTCTTCGGATTCACGCCCGGCGTGCTCTGTCGTAGTGCCCTCAGTTCCCTCCCCAGCCGATAGCGTTTCGCCAACGCCGTTTCAGGCGACACCCGCTGCGGCCTCTTGCAAGCGTTCGCTGCCCCACTGGCCGCAAAACGCGGCGGCATCGCAGTACGACTGGCAGCGCAGCGGCTCACCGTGTCGCTCCTCGATACGGTATTCACCACTTGCTGCCTCGACCCACTTCTCGGCCTCGTCCTCCGTTGCCAGAACACGGGCAGCCCGCGTCTGCGGTTTGCCGTTCTCGCTCCACACCGCCCAGGTTGACCGCTGCCAGCGTTCCTCGGGCGCGCAGGGACCGTAGGCACCCTCGGCGAGCGCGGCCGCGTGTAGCCGCAACCGTTCGAGCATGAACTCGTGTGCGGTCATCGCGTCCCAGAGGGGCACGAGCACGAGGCAGAGCGGGGCGCGGGGATACTCGGGGTCGCTGCCGAGTTTCGTCTTGTCCCAGTCTTTGAGGAACGCCCACACCTGGCAGGCGCTGACACTGACATCGTTCAAACGCAGCAAGTGCACGTAGAGATTGACCTGCTGCTCCCACTCCGGCTTGTCGTACGCCAGCGCCCGTACCTTCGTCGTCTTCCAGTCGGTCAGTAGCGCATCTTCACCAAGATCGAGCCACTCCGCATGGTCGGGCGTGCCGTGAATCGTCCAGCCATCCTGCTCCCAGACCAGCACCTTCTCCGATTCGGCATCGGGACCGCCGAAGTGATCGAGCAGGTGGTGAACGGCCGTGCCGAAGAACATATCGATGAAGTCGGCTGCGTCCTTCACGATCTCGTCAGCGTGCGCGAGTTCGAGCGCCAGCATCTGCGGCGGCTTGATGAGCTGCGTCACGCTGATCGTGTAGGGCTTCGCGACGCGCTGAACGCTGACCGCGCGAACGTACGAGGCCGGGAGGTCGTAGCGGTTCGTGATCCTCATCGCCCCTCCTGCTCCAGCCACGCGAGGCCGGCGTCACGAGCGGTAAGGCCCGTTTTACGTGCGTTGATCTCAACGAGGTAGTCGGGGCGGTAAGTCGGACAGGTGCAGTCCTTCACCATGCACGGGCTTTTCATCGTTCGGTCGCCGAAGTAATGCGTCTCCCCCTTAGCCTGTTTGGCGTGGCCGCATCGGCATTGATCGCGAACCAGCACATCAACCGCCGCGACCAACTGGCGCACGATGTCGGCGGCGTCCTGCTCGCGTGCGGCGGCCAGTACGTCGGGATTCCATTGACTCATGCTGTCCTCCCGCATCGATGCTCGGTGGTGGTCATCGCCTTATCTCGCAGACTTGAACGGGGTCGTAGTATTCGGCCGTCATCAGCACCTCGCCCAGATCGTAGTTCGGGCTATCTGCGAAGACTTCAGCCATGCGCCGAAGCGCCGCCTTGTACGATCGCGTCGGACGGCCGACGCCAAAGAACTTCCGCATCCCCGCGAGCCGCATCCGAACGTAGTACCGTTTGCCAACACCGCCGCAAATCGTTACCGACATCGATGCTCCTTGAGCGCCCACGCTGGCACCGCGCGCCCGCAGCCGTAGCAGATCCACCAGCTCATCGCCCCAGCGCCTCGCGCAATTCTCCAAACGTCATGGTCACGCGGATCTCGTCGTCGTCATCGAGATCCTGCGGACAATCTCCGATCGCATGGCCGGCTTCGTGTTCTGAGCACTGAACCCAGACCGTGCCATCGCTAAGGCCGACCCTGTCGCCGTGATCTGCCTTCACCGGCATCCACCCTTCAAGGAAGGCCCGCATCCGGGCGTTGTCAGTAGTCGTGTCAGTGCGCGGTCCGTCGTTCATGTGGTTCCCCTGTTCGTCGAGTATCTGGCGGCTCATCGCTTCGCCTCGATCATCGCGTCGAAGGCCGCGAGCTTCTCTGTGTATTCAGTGACCGTATCTTCCTCGTCATAGAGGGCGGTCTGAGCGTGCTGTAGCCGTTCTCTCGCCACGGAGAGTTCGGCATCTATCTCATCCCGCGTTTCGGCCAACTCGTTCAACTTGTGTCCGAGGCCGTCGTTCATGCAGCGGAAACACACGGCCTCTGC
>JANLGX010000467.1 GCA_024654005.1 Gemmatimonadaceae bacterium
ACGGGATCGCCCGCCGTGATCGCGGCAGCGGAAGCGATGGACGACGCGGGGTTCGCGCGCGTCGCGGCTGAGATCGCGCGGCTGCTGCCGGGCGAGAGCCGCGAGTACCACGCGGCGCTCTACGACGTGCTGTTCGAGCGCGTGAATGAAGACGCGGAGGTGCTGTCGTGACCGACCACACACCGACCCCGTGGACGGCCATGTTCCACGAAACGGCTCGTCAATGGTACGTGGACGCGGGTAGACGGCAGTTCTGCCTCCGCACTACCTCGGAAGCATTCCCGCGCGACGAACTGGACGCCGACGCCGAGTTCATCGTCCGTGCCGTGAACGCTTACGACGACCTGCTCGCGGCGCTGGGCGTGGCCGAGGCTGCGCTCGCGGTCGCGGCGTCGTACCGCGACACGGATCAGGCGCGCATCAACGCGGCACTCAGCGACGTCCGCTTTGCCATCAATGAGGCCCGCGGAGAGGCGGTGCGATCGTGATGCAGGCAACCAACGACTTGCGCCGCTACCGGCGCACCCACGACCCGCAGGACGAGCCCGACTATGACCTGCTGCGCGAGCAGTGGGCGGATGAAGTGGTGCCGATCGACGCGATCAGCCAGATCTCACGCGCGATGACCGATGGCGCGATCGAGCAACTGGCAGACACGGACTTCCCGGCGTTCGAGTACCGCGAGCTCGTGCGGATGTGGCTGTGGGACCGCCCCGACGTCGAGCGCCGTGTCCATTTGGCCGAGTACGGGGCGGCGTTCGAGCTGTGGGCGACGTTCGAGGCGTGGACGGAGGCGCAGCGATGAGCGACATCGGCGAGCGCATCCCCACGCCAAGCGAGGCCAACGCGCGGGCTTTCGCGCAGGCGCTCACGGGCAGCGACGCGGACCTGTTCGTGGAGGCGGTGCAGTTGCGCGACATGCTGACCGCCGGCAGCGCGTACCAGGCGGGCTACATCGCGGGGATTGATGCCGCGAAGACGATCATGCAAGGGGGCGACGTGCTGGCTGAGGCCGAGCGCGTGATCAAGGAGGTTACTCGTGACCAGTAACGGTACGGATGGGAGCGACGCGGTGACACGGGCGGCGGTGACGACCGGCGAGCCGCGCCTCGATGAGGAGCGCGAGCGGGTGGCGCTGGTGTTCCGGCGCGCTGGGTCGGTCGAGGTGCGGACCGCCGAGGACAATGCCGACGCCGCGAAGATCCTCGAGGAGATCAAGGGCCGGGCGAGGGACATGGAGGCGCTGCGGAAGTCGATGACGCGCCCGATCATGGACGCCAAACTGCGCATCGACAACCTGTTCCGCCCCATTGAGGAGCAGCTCGCGGACGCCGAGCAGCACGTCAAGGGCGCGATGCTGGCGTTCCACCGGCAGGAGCAGCGCCGCCTCGACGCGGAGCGCGCTGCGGCTGAGGCCGAGCGGCGCCGGCTGGAGGCGGAAGCGTCCAAGGCCGCGCAGGAGGGCCGCCTCGCTGATGCCGCCGCCGCTGCCGAGGAGAGCTTCGCGGTCCCGGAGCCGCCGCGGGCGCCGGTTCGCGCTGCCGGTACGGGCGTGCTGACGACGTGGCACGCCGAGGTGGTGGACATCCAAGCGTTGCTGCTGGCCGTCGCCACGGGGGAAGCGCCGATCGGGTTGGTGAAGGCGGATGAGCAGGCGCTGAACGCGCTCGCGCGCGCCACGAAGATCGAGGGGATCGGCGTGCCGGGTGTGCGGTTCTACAAGCAGGACAGCATGCGCGGCCGGGCGGGTGGTCTCCGATGACGGCTGAGCGGCGAGTCGACCTAGGGAAGATCGACGGGGACATGAAGGCGGAGCGC
>JANLGX010000469.1 GCA_024654005.1 Gemmatimonadaceae bacterium
CGCATCACCGAATCCGGCTCGGCCCACTTCACCAGCTCGCGGACGGTCGTATCACGGCCGGCGGTGTCGCGCGGTGTCGCGTCCGGGCGGGCGGACATGATCTGCGCCTGCGCCGCCGGCGCGCACACGACCGCGATCGCGGCCATTAACGCGGCATATACCACTCGCCGCCTGCTCACGCGGGCGCCCCCACGTGCTGCTCGGCCGCGCGCTCTTCGGCGGCTTTCCGTGCCGCGCGCTTCCGTTGACGCCGGTGCAGCCCCTTCGACAGCACCACGCTCAGCTCGTACAGGAAGTAGAGCGGCACCGCCAGCGCCACGAGCGACGTCGGATCGGAGCCCGGCGTGACGAACGCCGCCAGCACCAGCACCGCCACGGCCGCGTGCCGGCGGAACTTCACGAGCAGCGCAGGCGTCACGATCCCGAGCGCGGTGAGCGCGAGGATCGCGATCGGGAGCTCGAAGGCGACGCCGAACATGAGCGACATACTGACCGCGAAGCCGAAGTAGTCGGCCGCGGTGATCATCGGCGTGAGCGCGCCCGCCTGGAGGCCGAGCAGAAAGCGCATCGTCAGCGGCAGTACCACGAAGAACGACAGCGCGACGCCCGCCAGAAAGAGCGCGAGCATTCCGGCGAGAACCGGCACGACCATTCTCTTCTCGTGCGGCAGCATGGCGGGCGACACGAACAGCCACAGCTGGTAGGCGATCACCGGCGACGCGATGATCGCTCCCAGCACGAAGGCCATGTCGATCAGTATCCCGAAGACGTCCCCGGGGTGCGTGTAGACCAGCGTCCTGCCGCCGAGGTAGGGGCGGATCGGGCGCTGCAGGAAGCCGATGATGTCGACGTTGGTGACTACCGCGAACGCGACGATGACGCCGCCGATGAAGGCGGCGCCGGCCCGCAGCAGTCGCTGGCGCAGCTCCTCGAGGTGATCGAGGAACGGCATCTCCGCGCTGGGGGACCGCCGGGCCATGTCCGGGTGGGTGCGTTACTGCAAGTCGCGCAATCTGTCGCGCGCCAGCGCGGCTTCGTCCGAGCGCGGAAACTTGCTGATCACTTCGTTGTAGAGCCGGCGGGCGTCGCGCGTGCGCCGCGCACCTTCGGCGGCCACCGCGCGCTTGTACGTCGCGGTCGCGGCCCGGGGCGAGCGGGGATAAGCGGACGCCACCCGCGCGTACGCCTGGTCGGCGGCCTCGGCGTTCCCTTCCGCCGCGTGTGTCTCGCCGATGTAGAACTGCGCGTCGGCCGCGACGTCCGCTTCCGGATAACGCGCGAGCAGATCCTCGAACGCGGTGCGGGCGGCGGCCGTGCTGCCGCGGAGCAGCTGATCACGGCCGAGCTGATACAGCTGGTTCGGACCCGGCGCCGGTGCCGCGCTGCCCGGAGTCGTCGGCGCGGGAACGCGCGACTCGACGGCCGCCCTCAGCTCCTGCATCCGCGACTGGCTCTGGCCGGCGAGCTCCTGCAGCCGGCGCGTGTCTTCCTCGATCGCGCTGAACCGGCCCGAGACGTCAGCCCGCAGCCGCGTCAGCCGCGTAGCGACCGCGCTCATCGAGTCGGTGAGCGACTGCATGGAGCGCATGATGCGCTGGATCTCCTGCCGCCTGGCGGAATCGCTCTGCGCCGCTTCAGCGCGGACCAGCATGATGTCCTGCTGGAGCACGGTGACGTCGCTCTTGGTCGCCATGCATCCGGCGACCACCAGAGGGAGCGCTACCAGCAGGCGGGCGCCGCGACGCGGCATTTCAGTCAGGCGTGTTGGTGACATGTTGCTCGGTGGAAAGAGTTGGCGCGAGATACGGCGACCAGTCGGCGAGACGCGCGCCCGCGGCGTGCGTCAGCTGACGCAGACGTCCCGACTCCGAATCGATCACCCAAAGTTGCTGCACACCGCTCCGGCTCGAGGTGAACACGAGGTGCCTGCCATCGGGCGCCCACGACGGATCCTCGTTTACCCCCGTGCTCGTGAGCTGTTTCACGCTCCGGTCGCGAAGGTTCAGCAGCATGATCTGGAAGCCGCCAGCCGTCGCCTGATACGCGATCAGGCGTCCATCCGGCGACCACGCCGGACTGGCCCGGTAGCTCGTGCCTCCGAAAGTGAACTCCGTGAGTAGCTGCACGTTGGTTCCGTCGGAATCCGAAATATATACCTCGGGCTGCCCCGCCCTCCCCGACATGAACGCGATCTTGCGCCCGTCGGGGCTGAACGACGGCGAGGTGTTGTCGGTACCGCGCCCCACCGTGACCCTCCGGACGGACGCCAGGTTCGCCAGCGACGCGGCCACTATCTCGGTGCCGCCTTCCCGGTTCGTGGCCCACACGAGGTGTTGTCCGTCGGGGGAAAATGCGGGGGTGATGTTCAGTCCTTCGGGCGTGGCCCGCACGATCCGCCGCGAGCCGGTCTCGAGATCGTGCAGCTCGATGCGGGTTCCGGCCGAGCCATACCGGCTGTACGCGATCATCCTTCCGTTCGGGTGCCATGCGGGCGACAGCGTGAGCGCACCGCGCGTGATCTGCCGCTGGTTGGCGCCGTCGCTGTCGACCATCCACACGTCGCTGCCCCGCACGAACAGCACGCGCGAGCGCGCCATCCCCTTCACGCCGGTGATCCACCGCTCCATCTCGTCCGCCATGCCGTGGATCTCCATCCGCCATTCGCCGGACGGGCGCGCGGCCGCGACAGCGAACGTGTCCGCGCGCAGGACGCGCCGGACGGTGACGTCGTGCACTTCGGCGCGATAACCGCCGGCCGTGGGGACGATCCGCACTATTGCCGCCGCGCCCAGGCGGGAGAAGAGCTGGTAGTTGAAGCGACGGCCGGCAGCGGGCGTGAGGCCGCGCAGCGCCGCGCTGTCGAGCGCGATGACGGTTACACGGTCGCCGTAATCCAGATCGCGCTGCACGATCGCGCGAACCGAGTCGCCGCGAGTCGCTTCGACGGGCATGACGATCACACCGGGCTTCACTCCGGCTCCGTAGCTGAGCCCGATGCGGACTCCGCGCGGCGTTTCCTGCGACGCCACGGCCAGCGGCAGCGCCGTAAGGACGATGACCAGCGCGATCGCCGGACGGAAAGCGCGGAGCATCATCTCAGCACCTGCGGATCGAAGCTGAACACCACGGGGAGGACGTCGTCGGAGAATCCCTGCGGCAGCGGACCGAAGGCGCGCGCCGCGGCGGCGGCTTCGATCGCGCCCTGCGCTTCGAGGTCGAACGAATAGGAGCCGGACCGCGAGATGAACCGCACGTTGGTGACGGAGCCGTTGCGATGAATCAGAAACATGACCTCAGCTTTGAGCCGGGCATCCGGGTCGGGGGGCTGGAAGCGCAGCGCGATCTGCCGCACGATGTTGTTCAGGTACCCCGGGAACGGGAATTCGATTCCCTCCGTCTGCACGGTCGCAACGTCCGTTCCGCGTCCACCCGTCGGCCCGCCACCCGCCCGCGCGGCGGGCGCGCGCGGCTGCGTGGCTTGCGCCGGCGCGGGAGTGGTGCGCCGCGGCGCGGGCACGGCCGCGCGATTCGGCGACGGCATCTGTTGCACGGGCTGCTCCGCGGCGGTTCTGGGCGGCGCCGTCTGCGCTGGAGTCGGCGGCGCGGTCGTCACCTCGCCGATCGCGCGCGGCCCGGCGGGCGCGGCGACGATATTGACCCGGTATATCGGCGGCAAGGCGATCGCGGGCTCACGATCCCGCACGACAAACAGCATGGTGAGCGCCGCGGCGTGGACGACCGCCGAGGCCAGTATCGGGCCGGTGAGCCGTGCCTCGCGCATGCTCAGCGCCCCCGCGGGCAGCGTCGGAGCCCCACCCGGCTTGGTAACGCACGAAATGCACGGCTCACGGACGCGCGGCGGGCAACTGTTCCGGCTCGGCGACCAGTCCGACGTCGCCCACGCCCGCGGCGCGCATCACGCTGAGTACGCGCACCACGCTGCCATAGGGGACTCCCTGGTCGGCGCGCAGGTAGACGCCCTGGCTCGCCCGTCCCTGCGCGAGCGCGCGGAAGCTCGCGCGGAACTCCTCGTACGTCAGCTCCGAGTCTTCGACGAAAATCGCTCCCGCCCGATTCACGGTGACGGTGAGACCGCTCTTCTGGTCCAGCGGACGCGCCTCCGCGCGGGGCAGCGCCACGTCGACTCCGCCCTGCATCATCGGCGCGGTGATCATGAAGATGATCATGAGCAGCATCATCACGTCGATCAGACTGACGACGTTGATATCGGCGTTCAGCGGCATGCGCTCCCGCCTGGCGCGGCGCATCAGATCCGGCCCTCGTGCACCATCAGCGCGATGAGCTCCGAGCTGAAGCCCTCGAACAGCCCCTCGATCCTGTTCAGACGGCTCGCGAAGATGTTGTAGCCGAACACCGCCGGAATCGCGACGGCCAGCGCGAGCGCGGTGGCGATCAGCGCCTCGGCGATACCGGGCGCGACCGCGCCGATGTTCCCCGAGCCTTCCCGCGCCAGGCCGAGAAACGCCGCGATGATTCCGAGGACGGTTCCGAACAGGCCGATGAGCGGGCTGGCCGAGCCGATCACGGCCAGCGCGGGGATGAAGTGGCCGAGCCGGTCACGCTCCGCGCCGGCCTGCGCGTCGAGCACCATGCGAAGAGCCTCCACCTGCGACACGCTGAGGCGGCCCGCGCGCTCCGCCGTGGGCGACAGGCCGGGCGTCGTCTGCGACAGGAACTGCAATGCACGGTCCACGATCCGAGAGTACGAGTTGTCGCCCGTGCGGTGGACGATCTTCTCCGCGTCCTCGAGCGTCCGCACGCGGGCGAACTCCTCCATGAACTCGTGCCCGCTTCGCGTGACGCGGCGGTACTCGCGCCACTTGAGGAACATGATCGCCCAGCTCACGAACGACAGCACCAGCAGGAGCACCAGCACGGCCTTCGCCGCCGGCGACGTGTGCAGCACGAGCTCGGTGAGCGTGGATGGAATTGCCTGCCCGGTTTGAAGAATCACGATTTCCCTGTAGCTCCGGTGAGACGGTTGGCGGCGAACCACTCGTAGGTGTTTGCAAGCCCTTCGGGGAGAGTGACTCTCGGCGCCCACCCGAGCACCCGTCGAGCTTTACCGATCGCGATGAACGACTCCTGCTGTTCGCCCGGACGCTTGGGCGCGAACTCGAGCGGGACGTTGGTACCCGCCGCCCGTTGAAGATGAGACGCCAAATCGAGCACATTGGTTCCTATCGCCGTGCCGATGTTGAACGCGCGTGAATCTAGACCGTGCTCGGCCGGAAGCGGCCGCGTGGCTCCCAGCCATGCAGCCTCGACGACGTCCGCCACGTGTATGTAATCGCGGGTTTGGAGGCCGTCACCAAAAACAGTCAGAGCACGACCCTCCAAGAGGCGATTACAGAAGATCGAGACGACCCCCGCCTCACCGTGTGGATCCTGCCGGGGACCGTATACATTCCCAAATCGCAGGACCGCCGATTCGAGCCCGTAAAGCTGGAAGTAGTAGGCCAGGTAGTACTCGGCGGAAAGCTTGGAAATGGCATACGGCGACTCCGGTTCTTTCGGGTGCGCCTCCGGCGTTGGAGGATTGGCGAAAGTGCCGTATACAGCTCCACCCGTCGACGTGAATACGACGCGACACCTGCGCTCAGCCTTGCGAACGGCCTCGAGCAGACCGAGGGTCCCCAGTATGTTGATCGTCGCATCGCGCACCGGGTCCGCTACGCTTTTGCGAACGTCAATTTGCGCGGCGAGGTGAATGAGTACGTCGAAGCCATGATTTCTGACGATGTGACCTGCTTCCGAAGACCCGACATCCACCTCATGAAAGGTGGCGGCGCGGGGAACGTTCTCCCTCCTGCCGGAGGAAAGGTTGTCGATGACTTCGACTTCGTATCCGCCGGCCAGGAAGCGATCGGCGACATGCGACCCGATGAATCCGGCGCCACCGGTTACCAATGCGCGTGGCATTACTTGCGTTCCTTTTTCAACTGGTCGTCCTTTATTGATGGAGTTGTTTCAGTCTCATACGGCTTCTCGCTCAGCGCGAACAAGTACCGCGCGGCGTCGATGATGCCGGGACCGACGCCGTTGCCGGGAGCGCGCACGGGTCGCGCGAACGGCGCGGCGGCGAGCGCCGCGGCGGCGGCATAACAGGAGATGGCAATGAAGTGGGCGACGTGGATCATCGGCGCCCTGAATCTAACCCGGAATGATCGATTCTAGCGCTGAATCAGCGGGCAGCTAGCGGCTAGCAGCTAGCAGCCGAAAACGAGCAACCTCCGTTGCAGCTAGCTGCTCGCTGCTAGCTGCTGGCTGTCGTTCACGGCACTCTCGCCGACAACCGCGCGCGCATCCCGATCGATATCGTCGGCAGCTCCTGATCCACGATGATCGCGGTCGCCGCGTACGGAGTGACTCGTACCACCTGCGCCAATGCCGCGGGCTCGGGCGGCCGCGTAGAGTCGGCGGCCCCGCGCCGCGTCTGATCGATCAAGGTGAATCGATCGCCCACTCGCGCGGCGCCGCGCGGCACGTCGAGAAAGACGTAATGCTGCAACGAGGGGAGCACGGGATCGTTATGGACCCAGACGATGCGACCCTCGAGCGCGTCCATCGACGCCACCGGCAGGCGCGAGCTGGAAGCCACCGCCGTGTACACGATGATCGGCTGGCCGATCTCCACGGTGCCGAACTGCCTGATCACCTGCGCGGCGACCGGCTGGCCCGGGCTCGCTTCCACGACCCGCAGGATCGCGGTCGGAATCGCCAGGCGGGCGCTGTCCATCACGATCGGCCCGAGGGCGAGCGAGGTGAAGCGCGCTCCGACCGTCGGCCGGCCCGTGCCGGGCGGCGGCGTTATGTACACAACGTCGTTCAGCTGAAAGCGCCGGCCCCGCACGTCCATCGCGATGCCCGGGCGCTCCGCGGTTCCGACGATCTCGCCCGCGAGCATCGGCCCCTTCTCGCCGACGACGAAGGGCGCCGCATCTATCTCCCCCGGCCGCACACCCGCGACGCGACCACGCTCCTCGATCTCGAATCGCGGCTGCATGCGGGCGCCGCCGCCGGGACCGAAAACCGTGGTCGCGGACTGACCCGGAGCGGGAATGGTTCGAATCGTGGTGACCACGTTCCCCGCGCGCTCAGCGTCGGCAAGCGCATCGGGTCTCACTGCGCCAACCGGGATGCGGATGACTTCGCCCGGGTAGATCCAGTGCGGGTTCTCGACGACGTCCGGGTTGCGCCGGAAGATATCGGGCCACTTGAACGGGTCGTTGAGGTACTGCCCCGCGATGTCCCAGAGCGTGTCGCCGGGCTTGACGGTGTGCGTGACCTCGCGGGCAGTATCGGCCGGAGCCGGAACGTCCTGCGCGGCCAACGCTCCCGGGAGCATGGCAAGAAAAGCGATCGCGACGAGCGTGGAGTAGCGAATCTGAGCTTTCACGGTTCGGAGGCTCGAGGAAGGATCACAAATTAGGACGAGTCAGGCTTCCGAACCGTAAAATTCCCCCCTGGTTGGGGCAACCGGAATCCTGGCCGTGAGCAGCGAGCATTTAGCGATCAGCGGTCAGCAACTGCGATTCGGACGTTTCCGTAATTTCGCCGGCAAACGCGCCGACACGTCCAATATGTTCAGTTGCTGAGAGCTGTCGGCTAACAGCTCGCTGCTCACGGCCTGGATTCCGGTTGCCCTGACCAGGACCTTCAAGCCCTAAAAGGGTAGATCGTCATCCGTATCTTCGAGTGCCGCGGGGAAATCCTCGAAATCCCCACCGGCCGCGCCCGCGCCGGCCGGAGCCTTCGCCGCTGACGGCGCCCGCCGCGATCCGCCGCCCGACTCGGAGTCCCCACCGCCGCTGCCGCGGCTGCCGCCGAGCATCACCATGTCGCGCACGTTGATCTCGGTGGTGTACCGCGTCTGGTTCTCCTTGTCCTGCCACTGCCGGTACTCGATCTCACCCTCAACGTAGAGCCGGTCGCCTTTCTTGACGTACTTCTCCACCACGTCGACGAGTCCGCCGCCGCTCTTCCGGTTCCACACCACGCACTTGTGCCACTCGGTCTTCTCCTGCTTCTCGCCGTTCTGGCCGGTCCAGCTCCGGCTCGTCGCTAGCGAGAAAGACGCCACGCGGGTGCCCGTGGTGGTGGAGCGAATCTCGGGATCGCTCCCCAGGTTTCCGATCAGCATGGCTTTGTTCAGACTGCGGCTCACGAAGCCTCCTTGCAAAAAGTGTCGGACGGTTCAACCGTCACTGTATATCGCCTGTCATGGCGGTTCCCGCGGTTACGAACGGATGCGCCCGCAAGCAGAACCATCCCCACCGGGCCAGGGAAAATCTCACGGCCTGACTCTCTGAAGAATAAGCGCGTCCTCCACCGGCCGCTGATAGTACCGGCGTCGGCGCCCGACCTCGGCGAAGCCGTGAGCCGCGTACAGCCCGCGCGCGGCGGAATTCGATTCCCTGACTTCCAGGTAGACCGTCCCGACCCCCTCCCCGGAGGCCAAGCCGAGCACCTTCTCGAGAAGCGCGCTTCCGATGCCGCCCCGCCTGAAGTCGTCCGCCACGGCGAGGTTGAGCAGCTCGGCTTCGTCGGCAACCCGGATCAACACGGCATAGCCCGCGATCGTACCCTCCCGCCGCGGATCCTCGGCAACCAGGAAATCGACGCCGATCCGGTCTATGAACGATTCGAAAGATTCCCGCGGCCATGGATCGCTCCTGAAGCATACGATCTCGATCGCCGCCACTTCTGTGAGGTCGGCGAGAGCGGCGGATCGAATAACCAGCCCGTCCGCGGTCACTTCGGCAGCGGCCGTCCGTGCGCTGCCTCCCACTTCACCTGCGCCTCGGCCGCCCGGCCGTAGTCGGGCTCCCATGCGGCAAGGTCCACCGGGCCCGAGCTGACGATGGAGTCGAGCATCCGCGCCACGCCGGCAACGTGCGGCGCGCCGTCGACCACTTCGGCCCCCGCCCGCGCGGCTTCTTCGGCGAGCGCCGTCCGGGAGACGATTCGTATCGGCACGGCCACGGGGATGGTGCCGTCTTCCGCGACGTCGATCAGCGCCGCGAAGCTCTCCCCCCGCATCGCGTCCAGCGCCACCAGGTACCTACCCCGCTCTTTCCCCGCCGAAGCGATGACGAGCGCGAGTGACGAGACCGCGAACAACGGGATCCCGCGCGCGTGGCAGATCCCCTTGGCAATGGACGCCGCTATCCGCAGGCTCGTGAAGCTCCCCGGTCCCGCGCCGCACACGACGCGCTGAATCGCTGCCATCCCTTCCGGCAACCTCCCGACGCACTCCGCCACGGCCGGCATCAACCGCTCCTGGTCGCGCCCGCGCATCTCCACGTCGCTGGAGGAGACGACTTCGTTGCTACTTAACACGGCGACACTGCCGGCGTAGGTGGACGCCTCCAACGCGAGCGTGTAGCCGGCGATGGATCGGGTCATGCGGTTGCCGGCACAGCGCGTGGCGACACGCTCAACCGGCGAGCAGAATTCGCCGCGCCGGGTCGCCGGGGTCGTACTCGAGCGCGATGGGCACGTGCGGGGGGAGACGCGCGCCGGCGCGCTCGGGCCACTCGACCAGCACCAGGGCGTCGCCGTTCACGATCTCATCCCAGCCGATGTTGGTCAGCTGCGCCTCGTTCTCGAGCCGGTAGAGATCGATGTGGAAGACGGTCGAGCGCGGCGACGAATACTCGTGCACCAGCGCATACGTGGGGCTGGTGACGGGGTCCGTCACCTCGTAGCCGGCGCAAATGGCCTGAGCGAGGGTGGTCTTTCCCGCACCAAGCTCGCCGCTGAGCGTCACGACGAGCGGGGCTTCCGCCGCCTCGCCGAACCGTACGCCCCATTGGCGCAGCTCGCTCTCATCCAGCGCGAGACCGCTGACCGGCGCGAGCGGAGGCAGGAACCTGGTCATCCCGCCGCCTTGATGCCGGCCAGCGAGCCACGTGACCTCACGGTAGACCCTTCCGCCTGCGCGCGAATCTCGAACAGCTCGTCGCGAATCCGCGCCGCCGTCTCGAAATCCAGCGCGGCCGCGGCGGCCTTCATGTCCGCCTCGAGCCCCTTCACGATCCGCTCGACGTCCTCCTTGCTGCCGTACTTCCCGGTCCCGGCCTCCGCGACGCGTCTGGCCGCGCGATCCTCCTCGCGCGCGGCGCTCCCCTCCCGCGCGTCGGCGACGCGCGTGCTGAAGCGGACCTGATCCACGCTCTTGATGACACCGAGCGGGGTGATGCCGTGCTCGATGTTGTACGCCTGCTGCGCCGCGCGCCTGCGGCCGGTCTCGTCGAGCGCGCGCTGCATGGAGCCGGTGATCCTGTCGGCGTAGAAGATCGCGCGTCCGTTCACGTGCCGCGCCGCGCGTCCGATGGTCTGGATCAGCGACCTGTCGCTCCGCAGAAAACCTTCCTGGTCCGCGTCGAGAATGGCGACGAGCGAGACCTCCGGCAGGTCCAGTCCCTCGCGCAGGAGATTGATTCCCACGAGCACGTCGAAGTCGCCGAGCCTGAGACCACGCACGATCTCCATCCGCTCGATGGCGTCGATGTCGGAGTGCATGTACCGCACGCGCACGCCCATCTGCTGCAGATAGTCGGTGAGGTCCTCGGCCATGCGCTTGGTGAGCGTGGTGACGAGCACACGCTCGCCGCGGCGCTCGCGGATGCGGATCTCGTTCAGCAAGTCGTCGACCTGCCCGCGCACGGGCCGGATGTCCACCTCGGGGTCGACGAGCCCGGTCGGGCGGATGATCTGCTCGACGACTACGCCCTCGGACAATCGCAGCTCGATGTCGCCTGGTGTCGCCGAAATGTTCAGCGCGCGCGGGGTGAGCGCGAGAAATTCGTCGAACATCAGCGGCCGGTTGTCCAGCGCGCTCGGCAGCCTGAAGCCGTACTCGACTAGGGTCAGCTTGCGCGCGCGGTCCCCGTTGAACATGCCGGAGATCTGCGGCAGCGTCACGTGCGACTCGTCGACGACGACGAGGAACTCGTCCGGGAAGTAGTCGAACAGGCAGGCCGGTCGCTCGCCGGCGGAGCGGTCGGCGAGATGGCGGGAATAGTTCTCGATTCCCGCGCAGGTGCCGATCTCGAGCATCATCTCGACGTCGAAGTTGGTGCGCGACTCGAGCCGCTGCGCCTCGAGCAGCTTCCCCGTCTCCTTCAGCTCCGCGAGCCGTTCCGCCAGCTCCGCACGGATCTTCGCGACCGCGCGCTCGATGGTGGGCCGCGACGTGACGAAGTGCTTCGCCGGGTATATCGCCGTCTTGTTCAGGGTGGTGATGGATGCGCCGGTCAGCGGGTCGATCTTGCTGATGCGCTCGACCTCGTCGCCGAACAGCTCGATGCGGACGCCCTGCTCCTCGTATGCCGGGAAGATCTCGACCGTGTCGCCCCGCACGCGGAAGAAGCCGCGGTCGAAGACGACGTCGTTGCGCGAATACTGGATCTTGACCAGCGAGCGGAGGATGTCATCGCGCGCGATGCGCTGCCCCTTCTCGATCGTCACCATCTGCTCGCGATACTGGATCGGATCACCAAGTCCGTAGATCGCTGACACCGTGGCGACGATGATGACGTCGTCGCGCTCCATGAGGCTCGACGTGGCGCGCAGCCGAAGCCGGTCGATGTCCTCGTTGATGGAAGCGTCCTTCTCGATGTACGTGTCCGTCGTCGGCACGTACGCTTCCGGCTGGTAGTAGTCGTAGTACGAGATGAAGTACTCGACGGCGTTGTTGGGGAAGAAACCCTTGAGCTCGCCGTACAGCTGCGCCGCCAGCGTCTTGTTGTGCGACATGACGAGCGTGGGCATTCCGACGTTCCGGATGACGTTCGCCACGGTCATCGTCTTACCCGAGCCCGTGACGCCGAGGAGCGTCTGGAACCTGTCCCCCCGCTCGATCCCGCGCGTCAGCTCGGCGATCGCTTTCGGCTGATCGCCTGCCGGCTCGAATGGCGCTTGCAGGTCAAAGCTGGCTTTGGGCATCCCTGGAATTTACCCGATTGACGGCCTCGCCTCCTCGAGTTCTGTGCGCGTGACCCGCGCTTCGGGCGCAGGGGTCGCCAGTCGCGGCTACGGGCGCGCGGGAGGGTTCGAGAGGGAAACCGAGACCCTGCCCCGCCGCGCGCCCTATCACGCCGCTTTGGCGACCCCTGCGCGCCGAAGGCGGGTCACCGAACATTGTTGGAGGAGGCTGACGCCGCGGGGGACGTTCGCAGGGCCGTGTTAGCGAGCGCCGTTTGCGAGCGTAGGCCCAGCAATCGTGCCTCCGGGCGTCAGCCGACACGCGACGAACCTCGCGGTCGGGCCCCCTACAACCGCAGTTACTCCGCCGGCTCCGCGGACGAGACGCGCTCGCGGCGGGCGATCTCGGTGATGCCTTTCACGCGGCGCGCGGACTTGAGGATCTTCTGCAGCTGGGCGAGGTTCTCCACGTCCACCATGATCGCGCCGGTTACGCGGCCGTCTTCGGTGTGCATGTCGAAGCTGCGGATGTCGGTGCCCGTCGCGCTGACCGCGGCGGCGACGTCGGCGTACAGCCCTCTGCGATCGTTGCCCTCGATGGTCAGGCGCACGCTGAAGCGCTCGCCCTCGACGCCCTGCCAGTCGATCTCCAGCCGCCGCTCGGAGTCGGCGGTAAGGGTCAGCAGGTTCGGGCAATCGCCCCGGTGGATGCTCACGCCGCGGCCGCGAGTGACGTAGCCCACGACCTTGTCGCCCGGCACCGGCTGGCAGCACTGGGCGTAGCGCACCATCATCCCTTCGACGCCCTGGATGCGAACGCCCTTCGGCGCGCCGCGAACCTTGTCCACGAACCAGTCGATCGCGCGCTGCTTCGGCGGCTCCACCTGCTCGGCTTCCTCGGGGTAGAGCGCGCGGATCACCTGGTTGGCGTTGTGATCGCCGTGCCCTATCGACGCCACCAGATGCTCGGCGTCGTTGAGCCCGAGCTCGAGCGCGACGGCTTCCATGCGCGAGTCGTCGGGCTTCGCCAGGCGGCGGCGCTTGAGCTCCCGCTCGAGGATCTCGGTTCCCATCCTGGCCGAGGTCGCGTGCTCCTCGATGCGGAGCCGCTGGCGGATCTTGTGGCGCGCGCGACCGGTGCGCACGTGGGCCAGCCAGTCGCGGCTCGGGCGCACCGACGGCGACGTGAGAATCTCCACGGTCTCCGAGTTGTGCAGCTCGCGCGACAGCGGGGCGATCCGGCCGTTGATCTTCGCCCCGGCGGTGTGGAGGCCCACCTCGGTGTGCACCGCGAAGGCGAAGTCGATCGGCGTCGCGCCCTTCGGCAGCTGGATCACGTCGCCCGTTGGCGTGAAGACGAAGATCTCGTCCTGGTACAGGTCGAGCCGGAGGAACTCGAGGAACTCGTCCGGCGTCTTGGCATCGAGCTGTAGCTCGAGCACCTGCCGGAACCACTGCAGCGCGCGGTCGAGATCGTCCGAGCTCTTCGCGTCTTCCTTGAAGCGCCAGTGCGCCGCGATTCCGTATTCCGCGGTGCGGTGCATGTCGCGGGTGCGGATCTGGATCTCGTACAGCTGCCGCCCGGGGCCGAATACCGTGGTGTGCAGCGACTGATAGCCGTTGGACTTGGGCTGCGCGATGTAGTCCTTGATGCGCGTGTGCACCGGCGTCCACCCTTCGTGAATGACGCCGAGGGCGTGATAGCAATCCTGCACGGTGTTGACGAGCACGCGGATCGCGAGCAGGTCGTAGATCTCGTCGTAGTCCTTGTCCAGCTTGGCCATCTTCTTGTAGATGGACCAGAGGTGCTTCGCCCGGCCGGTGACCTCCACGTCCTTTATGCCCGCGTCGCGGAGCGACTCTTCCAGCGGCACGCGCATCTGCATGATCATCTGCTCGCGCTCGCCGCGCTTCTGCGCCACCAGCTTCGCGAGCCCCTTGTACTCGTCGGTCTCGATGTACTTGAACGCGAGATCCTCGAGCTCCCAGCGGACCTGCGCCATTCCGAACCGGTGCGCGAGCGGCGCGTACAGATCGCGCGTCTCCTGCGCGATCCGGCGGCGCTTGTCCGGCGCGAGGTAGTCGAGCGTACGCATGTTGTGCAGCCGGTCCGCGAACTTGATGATGATGACGCGCGCGTCCTTGGCGATCGAAAGCAGCAGCTTGCGGTAGTTCTCGACCTGGCGCTCCTGGCTCGAGTGGAGCGGCAGGTGCCCGATCTTCGTCAGCCCGTCCACGATGGCCGCGACCTCCTTGCCGAACTTGACCTCTACTTCCTCGATCGTGACTGCCGTGTCCTCGACTACGTCGTGGATGAGCCCCGAAGCGACCGTGGTCGTGTCGAGCTGCAGCTCCGCCAGGATCTTCGCGACCTCGACGCAGTGCGACACGAAATCTTCGCCGGAGAGGCGCTTCTGCCCCTTGTGCGCGCGCTCGCTGAACCGGTAGGCGCGCACGAGCAGCTCCCGGTCGAGCCGCTCGGGGAGCGGCTGCTCGGAAGTCACCCATCCGGGGATCTCGCCCGGGGCCTGCGCCACACTGCCTACCGCGGTCGCCGTCACAGCAATCCTGCCTCCGCAAAGCTCATGAACCGGCCGCGACCGATGATGACGTGATCGTGGACGGGTATGCCGAGCATCCGGCCGGCCTGCACGAGCTGCTCCGTCGCCGTGCGATCGTCCGGCGACGGCGTGGGATCGCCGCTCGGATGATTGTGCACGAGAATGACGGCCGCCGCACTCTCCGCCACGGCCTGGCGGAACACCTCTCTGGGGTGGACCAGCGACGAATCGAGAATTCCCCGCGTCACCGTGACGTCCCGCTCGAGGCGGTGATGGATGTCCAGGATGGCCACGTGGAACTCCTCGACCGGCAAGTCCTCCAGCCGGGGCGCGTACGTTCTGAATATGTCGCGCGGCGAGCGGATAGGCACCCCTTCCCGCCGCTCCTCGGCGCTCAACCGGCGCCCCAGCTCCAGCGCGGCGTGCACGGCAACGGCCCGCGCCGGGCCCATACCGGCCAGCGAGATGAGCGTCGCGACCGGTTGGGACGCTAGCCGCCGGAGTGATCCATCACCCGCGGCGAGCACATCGTGACCCAGCTCCAGCGCGCTCCTTCCACCGCTCCCCGAGCCCAGCAGGATCGCGAGCAGCTCCGCCGAGCTGAGCGCCTGCGCCCCGTGCTCGCGCAGCCTTTCCCGCGGTCGGTCAGTGGTAGGAAGCTCGCGCAAGGAAAGCCGCTTGCGCGCGGGGGGCAAATCGGACCGCGCGGCTAGTCGCGGCGCGGAGGATGTGTGCGCGGTAGGGTTGTGCATTCGCCTGGACTCGAGCCGGAGTGGAGTCGGACCATACCCGAGCCCCGCACCGAACCGACAACCTCAAGCCAGCGAACGGAATCAGAACGCTGCGGCGACTAGAGCACGGCTCCGTGGCATTTCTTGAACTTCTTGCCCGATCCACATGGGCACCGATCGTTCCGGCCGACATTGCCCCAATCGGCTGGCGTGTGCGCCGCGCCTTGCGCGAGCGATCTCACCCGCCCGACTCCCACCACCTTCGGATCCGGCCGCGCGGTGGCCACTGCATTCGGCGGCTCGCCCGGACCGATGTCCATGACATCAGTCTGAGCGCCACCTTCACCGGGGCCGGCTTCGAGAGCGCCAAGAGCGTTGTACACGGGTTTGGAAGGGACAGGCTTTGGCGCCGGGGCGCGCGGACGGCCACCCGGCGGCTCGCCGCGGCCGGGCGGCTCCTCGAACACGATCTGCGCGCGGAAGAACCGCTCGGTGAACGAATTGTAGATGTCCTGCATGAGGTCCACGAACATCGTGTAGGCCTCGTGCTTGTACTCGACCAGCGGGTCCTTCTGGCCCCACGAGCGATAGTGGATCGCGTTCCGCAGCTGATCCAGGTCGTACAGATGGTCCTTCCACTTCTCGTCGATCACGCTCAGCATCACGAGCGCCAGCAGCTGCTCGCTGAAGTCGGTGAGCCCCGCCAGCTTCTGGCTGAACGCCTTCCTCCCCGCCGCGACCGCTGTGTCACGCGCACCCTCGAGCTTGGTGGGAAGCTGACCTTCGATCTCGTACTCCGGCACGGGCAGCACGAAGTGCATCAGCAGGTCCTGCTTCACCAGCTCCAGATCCCACTCGTCCTCCGCGTCGAACGTCGCGACGATGTTCTCCACGCGGCGCGCGACGGCGCGCTCGACCATCTTCTCGGCTTCGCCCTTGAGCTCCTCGCCGCCCTCGAGGGCGAACGCGCGCAGCGAGTAGATGACCTCGCGCTGCTGATTCATCACGTCGTCGTACTCGAGCAGCCGTTTGCGCGACTGGAAGTTCTGCAGCTCGACGCGCTTCTGGGCCTGCTCGATGGAGCGCGTGATGAGAGGGTGCGTGAGCACCTCGCCCTCCTGCGCGCCCATCCGGTCCATGAGCTTGCCGATGCGCTCCGAGCCGAACATGCGCATCAGGTCGTCTTCCAGTGAGAGGAAGAACTGCGACGCACCCGGATCGCCCTGGCGGCCGGCGCGGCCGCGCAGCTGCCGGTCGATGCGGCGCGCCTCGTGCCGCTCGGAGCCGACGATGTGCAAGCCGCCGAGCTCGTCCACGTCTAGCTCGTTGCCGTCGGGATCCTTGATGCGCGACGGCTTCGACTCCGTGACGCCTTGCCCCAGCTTTATG
>JANLGX010000471.1 GCA_024654005.1 Gemmatimonadaceae bacterium
AGGGTGCGGTCCCGAAGCGTCCACGCAGGCTCCGGTATCACCATCCAAGGTTCATCGAATCCAGCACTGTTCGCGCGCTTGGCAAAGCAGTAGATGCAAAGAATAGGGCTGTCGGCCCCCGTTGCTTCCATTACGCGATTCCAGTACACGTTTAGCGTGAACCAGATGAGGTTATCCATCGTTCCGCAGTCAGCGCATGGGGTGTCACCTCGGAAAACGAACTCATCCCCGTAGTGCATGTTGGTAGGCCGGGGAGGATTCGAACCTCCGTCCACGAGCTTATAAGGCTCGTGCTCTGCCCCTGAGCTACCGGCCTCCGTAGGGTTGAGGGCGTCGATGGCGTAAACGTGCGCGAAGCTCGGACTCACCATGCCATCTGGTATTTCATAGAGCATCCTGATTTGCTGTAGCGCCGCCCGCAGCCGCACGTTCTCAGCCTCTGCCGCCTCCAGCCTGCCTTGGATATCAAGCGCTCGACCAACAATGGGCAACAGCCGCCGCGCCGGGTCGTCGCCCAGTTCGGCAATTAGTTCACCGCACAGGATTTCCAGCCGAGTCGCGCGTTGCTCGGTTGCTGCCTGCATTTCAGTCAGCCAGGCTTCGTTCTTGTCTGCCGCCTCCAGCCTGTCGAGCAAGCGAACGGATGGACACGGGAAAGTTAGGCCGCACCGGCAGTAATCATCACCAGTGAGTCTGACGTGGATTGAGCGCAGGTATACCTCGTCAGTCATCGCAGCGCCTCCTTCAATTCGCAACCGAACGCATGTTTTGGCTCTGAGCCTTCGCACATAGGACACGTCGAGCGGTTGTATTCGTGCCCTGCATCTCCAACCCACTCGATGTCACCTAATACCGCCCGCAACCGCTCCACCTTGTCAAGCAGCCCCGGCAGCGCGTTGCAGGCAGCCACACTGAGTGCTTCCCACGCAGCCATAAGCACATCGTGAAGATCGTCGATGTCCGGCCCGAAACCCGGCCAAACTTTCATGGCGCGAAACTCCGCAAAAGCCTCGTCGTAGGCGGCGCTTAGTGCGCGCAGGTGGGCGATGTCAACGGTCATGGCTTCACCCACCCAATGCGCTTGGAGACAACATCGAATTTCGCCATCACGGTTTCTCCCGTGTCGGCTTCCATCGCTGAGGTTGCGAGGTCGCAGTAGGTCATCACGTCAGCGAGTTCCGCGAGGATCTCGCCGCGCTTCTCTTCGATGGTGAAGTCGCCGCGAAGCGTCTTCTTGATGAGGTTGCACAGTTCGCCCGCCTCGCCCGCGATAGCAAGCGCCCAGTTCTGAAGCGGCCACGACGGTTCGTCTACCGCAACGGGATGGCCGAAGCCCTCTTCGCATCGAAGACGGTTCAGCATCTGGAAATCTCGGAATGTCAGGCTCACTTCTCTTCTCCCATCGCCGCCAGGAACGCCTCGCAGAACGCGGCTGCGGGCGTGGGGCCATTCTCCTCAACGTCCTTGGTTGAATCCTTATGCCAGATAGCCATTGCCTTCCTCAGGGCTTGCCATCGAAATGAGTAGTACCCCCGCGCCTGTAGCGCGGGCCAGAGCCACGCCAGGCAGGCGTCCATCGAGTGCTCGCAGTCAATCGG
>JANLGX010000473.1 GCA_024654005.1 Gemmatimonadaceae bacterium
AGGGATTTCAGGCCCCTACAGATTCTACTTCTACAGTTTTGACTGCAACGAGCCCGTCCACGTGCATGTGCAGCGTGAGCGCCCAACCTGCAAGTTCTGGCTGACCCCCGCCGCCCTGGCTGCGGTCTCGGGATTCTCCGCTCGCGAACTTACACGCATTCGCGGCGTTATCTTGGAACATCGGCTCCTCATTCTGGAGGCATGGCGTGAGCACTGCGGCTCGACCAACTAACGATGCACGAGCTCGGGCCGTGGAGGTTACCGGCGACGAGATCGTTGCCCACCTCGCGGACGGGCGCACGATCAGCGTTCCCCTTGCTTGGTCATGACGGTTGTCGGACGCGACGGTGGAACAGCGCCAGCGGTATGAACTGATCGGGGGCGGCGAGGGTATTCACTGGCCCGATGTGGATGAGGATATCAGCGTGCGCGGGATGCTCGATGGCACTCCCGCGCGCCGGCCCGCAGGACGGTAAAGTGATGCGGGGTCGCGCGTACCGCCGGCATCAATTTTCCCGGATGAAGCACCGCGTGCTCGACTACTACGGTGGTGTTCATCGCGATCAACCCCGTCGTGTTGGTACCGTACTTCAGGCCGACCGTTCCGACTCTATTCGACCGGGACCTCGCGAGCCTTGGGAAGAGCGATGGTACACCGTCGCCGCCGGGCGGCCCGTCGCCTCTCGGGGCCAGCCAGGACCGCCTATACTCTTACCTGCCGTGCGGGAGAGGCGACCGGCGGGAGCTCCGAGGGAAGCGCCACTATGACAATTCGTCTGCGCGTTCTTCGCGACCCGTCGCGCACCCGCCTCTTCGTGGCCCTGTGCGGAAGCATCGGCATCGGTGAGTTGCTGGTAATGCTGTTGATGGCGCAGTTGCCGCCGCTGCCTCTGTGGGGCGACGCGCTGCTCGGCGCCGCACTGCTGATGGGCGTGCTGTTCCCGATCCTTTACTTTCTGGTCTTTCGTCCATTGACGACCGACATCCGGAAGCACGAGCAAGGGGATAAGTCGCTGCGGGAGTTCGAGGCGCAGCTCCGCGCCACGCTCGACTCCACCATGGACGGCATCCTGGCCGTGGACAGCGAGGGGAGGGTCCTGCACACCAACCGGCGATTCGCCGAACTCTGGCGTATTCCGCCGCCGCTCGCCGAGCGCGGCGACGACCGGGCGCTCTTGGAGTTCGTGCTGGACCAGTTGGTTGATCCCGGCGCGTTCCTCGCGAAGGTCGAGGCGCTCTACGGCTCCGACGAGACCGGCACGGACACGCTGTACTTCAAGGACGGGCGTGTGTTCGAGCGCTTCTCCGTTCCGATGTACGTCGAGGGCGCCCGCCGGGGCCGGGTGTGGTCGTTCCGCGACGTCACCGAGCGCAGGCGTGCCGAACGGGCGCTGCAGGAGAGCGAGCACCTCTTCAGGGAATCGCAGCGCGTCGCCCAGCTGGGGTCCTATCGCCTGGACGTCGTGGCCGACACGTGGAAGTCATCAGAGGTGATGGACCAGATCTTCGGCATCGACGCGGAGTACGAGCGCACCGTCCATGGCTGGCTGGACCTGGTCCATCCCGACGACCGGGCGATGATGCAGCAGTATTTCGAGCGTGAGGTGCTCGGTGACCACCGCCCGTTCGACAAGGAGTACCGCATCGTTCGAAAGGCCGACGGCGACGTGCGCCGCGTGCACGGGCTCGGGGCGCTGTCGTTCGACGACGCCGGGCGGCTGCTGAACATGACCGGCACCATCCAGGACATCACCGAGCGCAAACGGGCCGAGTTCGAGCGGGAGGTCATGCACGACATCGCGCAGGCGGTCGCGGCCTCGTCCAACCTCGACGAACTGCTCCGGCTGATGCATCACTCGCTGCAGCGGGTGTTCGAGGCGGAGAACTGTTTCGTGGCGCTGCACGATCCGAAGACGGGGTTGTTCGGCTTTCCGTACTTTGCCGATCAACACGACTCGCTGCCCGCGCCGTCCGCGATGACGAAGAGTTGCACGGCGTACGTATTCCGTTCCGGCAAACCGGTGCTCGTCACCCCGGCAGTGGCCAGGCAGCTCCGCGAACAGCACGAAACGGAGCTGGTGGGCTCCCCGTCGCGCTCCTGGATGGGCGTGCCGCTCCGCACGCCGTCCGGCACGATTGGCGTCCTGGTGCTTCAGGACTATGAGACGGAGAACATCTACACCGAACGGGACCTCGCGTTTCTTGCGTCGGTCGGAAGCCAGGTCGCCGTCGTGATCGAACGCAAACTCGCCGAGGAGTCGCTGCGTTCGAGTGAGCGAAAGCTACGGGAAGCGCAGCGTGTCGCCAGGGTGGGCAGCTGGGAACTGGATCTGGCGTCGGGTTCCATGATCTGGTCGGAGAGTCTCAGCCGCATGGTGGGTCGCGACCCGCACCAGCCGGCACCGGCCTATGCGGATCTGCACCGCTACTACACACCCGAGAGCTGGCAACGGATCGCCACCACGGTTGAAGCGGCGACGAAGGGCGCTCGGTTCGAACTGGACCTCGAAGCGATTCGCGAAGAGGGAGGGCACTGGTGGCAGACCGTCCGGGGCGAGGCCGTGCGCTCGCCGTTGGGCGAGGTCGTGGGTTTACATGGCACCGTTCTCGACATCACCGAGCGCAGACAGGCAGAGCAAGCGGCCGCGGTATTCGAGGCCCAGCTGCAGCAAGCGCAGAAAATGGAGACGGTGGGCCGGCTGGCCGGCGGCGTCGCCCACGACTTCAATAACATGCTCGCGGTGATTCTCGGTCACGTCGAGTTGGCCTTGTCGCGAGTGGACTCGGAACAACCGCTCCACGAAGACCTGACGTCAATTCAAAAGGCCGCCACGCGTTCGGCCGATCTCACGCGGCAGTTGCTCGCCTATGCCCGCCGGCAGGCGATTGTGCCGAAGCTGTTGGACTTGGACGCAACCGTGCCGGCGGTCCTCGCGATGCTGCGTCGGTTGCTCGGCGAGAACGTGGGCCTCATGTGGAGGCCGGCGGAGGATCTGTGGCCGGTCTCCGTGGACCAGTCGCAGGTGGATCAACTCCTGACCAACCTGTGCGTCAACGCGCGGGATGCGATCGACGGCATCGGCACGGTGCGCATCGCGACCGCTAATTGCATCATCGACGCGCAGTTCTGCGCAATGCACGCGGACGCCGTGCCGGGAGAATTCGTGCGACTCTCCGTCGCCGACGACGGGCGCGGTATGAGCGGCGACGTGTTGGCCCATCTCTTCGAACCGTTCTTCACGACCAAGGGCGTCGGCGCGGGCACCGGCTTGGGATTGGCCACGGTGTACGGCACCGTCAGACAGAACAACGGGTTCATCACGGTCGCCAGCGCGCCGGGTCAGGGCACGACGTTTGATGTCTACTTCCCGCGGCACGCGGGCCAGATCGAGTCGGCAGGACAGGCGCCGGAAGCGGCGGGCCCGTCGCCGCGCGGCGACGAGACCATCCTCCTGGTGGAAGACGAACCCAGCCTGCTGCGCATGACCGCGAGAGCGCTCGAGGCCCGGGGATACCACGTGCTCTGTGCGGATGGCCCCGGTGAGGCGATCCGACTGGCGGAGGCGTTTGCCGGTGAGATCGATCTGCTGCTGACCGACGTGTTGATGCCGGAGATGAACGGGCGTGATCTGGCCGAGACGCTGGTGCACGCCCACACGCACCTCAAGTACCTCTTCATGTCCGGGTTCTCGGAGAACGTCAGCCTGGGACGCGAGCCGCGTTCGGACGGAGCGCATTTCATCGCGAAGCCGTTCACCATCGCCGCGCTGACGGCGAAAGTGCGGGAGGTGCTGGACCGCGAGTAGGCGCGTCCCGCCTCCGGCGACGATCAGGGCTGGCCGAAAAGGTATACTCCGAACGCCCATCAGACGGGCGAAAAACCCCACCCGGACCGCACGCGGGCTGGTGGCGCGGCGTGAAGCGGCGCGCCATACGCCCACGACCCCGATTGAAACTCCTATCGGATGGATGGACGGATAGTGAGCAGAACGGCTCGACCGCCGTAGCGTACCCGTACTCGGACGTGCTGCACGTCCAACTCATAGAAAACGGCGTCACCGTCTCCACGGTTTCCAGTGGAGGTCAAATGGCCGGTGCCCTTGTCGGCGCTGCCGTTGCGGGAACTGTCGGGGCAATCAACCTCGTCGACCAGCAGTACGACTGAGGTGTCGCACATCGAGTTGCATGTGACAGTGAAGGACGTAAAGAGACCACTGCATCGTCTCTTATTCTTGTCCATCGTGACGAACACGTCGCACACCGCAGCCGCCTCCTTCATCAGCGCGCCATTCTGTAGCCCCGCCCAACCGCGCCCTCGCACCGTCGACACCTTGTGACCGTGAATCTCCGCCGCAAACTCGAGCGGAAGGTTCTCATCAAGAAGAACGCGCACCGGCGAGCAGCGTGTCCCGAGCGGCGTCGAGGGCGGTTACGGCCCGCTTTCGCGTCACAGAGGGGAACTGGCGAAGAAACTCGTCGAGAGTTTCGCCCCCCTCGATGTAGTGGAACAACGATTGCACTGGCACCCGCGTGCCGACGAAGACGGGTGTTCCGCCCATCGTTTCTGGATCGCTCTGAACCGCGTCACGAATGTTCATAGAACGGCATCAACAAGTGCTCTTAGTACAACACCGATGCGTGGTCGGGTGTCTAACTATGTAATTAGACGGTCAAGATAGACTGCGAAGCCGCACGATTTCTTGCAAGCCGC
>JANLGX010000477.1 GCA_024654005.1 Gemmatimonadaceae bacterium
CGGGTCAGCGCGCGGGTATCGGGCTGGTGGGAATCGACGAGCGCGCCCGCCTCGTGGGCGGCTCGGCCCGTATCGACTCCGCGCCGGGCAGCGGCACGACGGTCACGGTACGCGTGCCGCTTCAGCAACCGGTGCAGGCGTGAGCCTTCCCACTCTGCTGCTCGCGGAGGACCACGAGCTGGTCGGCCAGGGGCTCAAGGCGATGCTGAGCGCGGACTATGAGGTCCTCGACCTCGTACAGGACGGCGCCGAGGTCGTGAGCGCGGTAATGAAGCACAAGCCCGACGTTCTCCTGCTCGACCTGTCGCTGCCGCATCGGAACGGAATCGATCTTCTGACCGATCTGTTCAAGGCCAGGCCCCGGCTGCGTGTGCTCGTGCTGACCATGCACGTCGATCCGCATCTCGCCAACATGGCCATGTCGCTCGGCGCGCGGGGCTTCGTGCCGAAGAACGCCGGCCTCGACGAGCTGCGCACGGCGATAGAGGTGATTCGCGAGGGCGGGAAGTATCTCTCCCCCAAGATCCCGGAACAGGGTCATCGCGGCAACGTCGCCGGCCCGATGGGATTCAGCCAGCTCACGGCTCGCCAGCAGAAGATCGTCCGCATGCTCGCCAAAGGGATGAGCTCAGAGGAGATCGCCGAAGAGCTCGGGGTGACCGTGCACACAGTTGCCTTTCATCGCAAGAACATCCGCCGGGCACTGGGAGTCAAATCGGACGCGGAGATGCACCGGTACGCGATTCTCGTCGGTCTCAGTGAAGAGAATCGGCGTGCCAACAGAGCTTCATAAAGGAGCCGTCGTGCCGAGGGCGCGCCGGCGGCGCTAGATTAGGCCTGCCGGCCACGACGCGACCCGCAGACCTGCCGCCCCCTCGAGCCTTGAACGACTTCTACGCCATAGACAGCAGCCTCTCCGAAGACGAGCGCGCCGTGCGCGACACCGTCCGCCGCTTCGTGGACGACCGCGTCCTGCCGATCATCGGCGATTGCTACATAGACGGTCGCTTTCCGCTGGAGCTGGTGCCGGAGATGGCCGAGCTCGGCGTGTTCGGCGCGAACCTCCCGGAAGAGTACGGCTGCGCGGGGCTCAACAACGTCGCGTATGGGCTGATCATGCAGGAGCTCGAGCGCGGCGATTCCGGCGTGCGGTCGTTTGCCTCGGTGCAGGGAGCGCTCGTCATGTATCCGATCTTCGCCTTCGGCAGCGAGGAGCAGAAGCGCCACTACCTCCCGAAGATGGCGCAGGGCGAGATCATCGGCTGCTTCGGCCTCACCGAGCCCGACTTCGGCTCGAACCCCGCGGGGATGCTCACCCGCGCGAAGGAGCAGAAGGACGGCACGTGGGCGCTGAACGGCTCCAAGATGTGGATCACGAACGGCTCGACCGCGCACGTCGCCATCGTCTGGGCGAAGACAGGCGCCACCGACGACGACAAATCGATTCGCGGGTTCATCGTCCCGCGCGACACGCCCGGCTTTTCCTCGAAGGACCAGAAGGGGAAGCTTTCGCTCCGCGCGTCGGACACGAGCGAGCTGGTCTTCTCCGACGTGCAGCTCCCCGCTGACGCGATTCTCCCGAAATCGGGCGGGCTCAAGAGCCCGCTCATGTGCCTGACCCAGGCGCGGTACGGCATCTCCTGGGGCGCGCTCGGCGCCGCGATGGCGTGCTTCGAGGAAGCCACGAGCTACGCGGGGAACCGCGTCATGTTCGGCAAGCCGATCGCCGCGTTCCAGATCCAGCAGGCCCGGCTCGCGGAGATGCTTACCGAGATCGTGAAGGGACAGCTACTCGCGCTCCACCTCGGCCGGCTCAAGGACGCCGGCACGTTCACGCCACAGCAGGTCTCGCTCGCGAAGCGCAACAACGTCAGCGTGGCGACGGACATCGCGCGCGAGGCGCGGCGGCTGCTCGGCGCGAATGGGATCCTGGCGGAGTACGCGTCCATGCGGCACATGGCCAACCTGGAGAGCGTGTACACGTACGAGGGCACGCACGACATCCACACGCTGGTGCTGGGGCAGGCCATCACGGGGATCAACGCCTTCGAGTAGGCGCGTTCCGAATCAATGTCGCGCGAAGCAGAGGAAGAACGGAGTCTGGACAGCCTCCGCGATCGGATCCGCGAGCTGGATCTTGCGCTCGTCGCGCTGGCGGCCGAGCGCGTCGAAGTGGCGCGAGAGGTCGGGCAGCTCAAACGGCGGCAAAAGCTGTCGACGATCGAGTACGCTCAAGAGAAGGTGGTGCTCGAGCGGGCTCGCGCCGCCGCACAGGAGCGCGGGCTCGATCCGACGGTCGCGGAAGACGTCTTTGCCGCCTTGATCCGTGCATCGGTCACGGTGCAGGATGCGGACAATATTCGCGTGGCCGCCGTGGGCGCCGGCAGAGACGCGGTCATTGTCGGCGGTGCCGGCCGCATGGGCCGGTGGTTCGCCCGCTTCCTCTCGGCGCAGGGCTACACCGTCGGCGCCCTCGATCCGGCCGCTCCGGCGGACGAAAAAGAGTGGGCCGGCCGTGCGCTGCCTTCGGCGGATCTCATAGTCTGCTCGACTCCGCCCGGCGCGACGGCGCAACTCTACGCCGAGTGGTCCCGAGATCCGCCGGCTGGAGTCGTAGTGGACATCGCCAGCATCAAGGCCCCGCTGCTGGAGCCGATCCGAGCCCTGCAGCGCGCCGGCGGCCGCGTGGCCTCGATCCACCCCATGTTCGGCCCGTCAACCGTTCTGCTGCGGGACGCCGACGTCGTGATCTGCGATACGGGCGATCCCGAAGCAACCGCCGTCGTGCAGCAGCTCTTCCAGCCGACCACTGCCCGAATCGTGCGCATGGGGCTGGCGGATCACGACCGCATCATGGCCGATCTGCTCAGTCTCTCGCACGCCGCCGCCATCGCGTTCGCGCTGGCGCTCCCTGAGACGGAGCACCCGGTTCGCAGCACCACCTTTCAGGGGCTCGAGTCGCTCGCCGCGGCGGTCGTGCGCGAGAGTCCGGACGTGTACTACGAGATCCAGGCCATGAACCCCCATTCGGCGGCCGCGCTCGAACGACTTCGTACGGCTCTGGATCGCATAGTCGCCGCCGTTACGGCGCGGGATTCGAATGCTTTTCAGGCGTTGCTGGAGGAGGGGCGGCGGCGCACAGCGGAGGGGAAGTAGCTCCGGCTGTGCCGAAAAAAAGTTTTGCTTTCACGGGTTCGTAACTGCGTTGGGCTCGACGCGAACCAGAACGCAACCGTAATGCAGGCTTAATGCGACGGTAATGCAGGGCCCCACTTCTGGTCGCACGTTACCTCGGGCACCATGCCAAGCGCTCGAGCGGGCTCACTCGCGACGGGAGATACCATCAAACTCCGCTTTCTCGTTGTTGTGCTTTCCGCTGCAGCGGTGCTCCCGAGTGAAGCTTCCGGGCAAGCGCTCAGAGTCAACCTCGTCGACTCGGCGACAGCCGCTCCATTGCGAGGGGCGCTCGTCGCTCTCATCGACTCCGACGGTCGGCCGGTAACCGAAGCGCTGACATCGCAGAACGGTTTCGGAAACCTCACCGCGCCGGCGGGGACGTACCGCCTGCGCGTAAGGCGCATCGGGTATCAGCCGTACATGTCCGGGCCGCTGAGGGTGCCGCGCGCGGATCGCCTCACGGTTTCCGTACCCGCGAATCCGATCATGCTGTCCGCCGTCGTGATCTCGGCGCGGTCGCAGTGCGGGCCCATCACATCGGACGCCAGCGGGTTGGGGACCGTTTGGGACGAAGTGGCGAAGGCACTCCAGGCTTCGAGGCTCACGATGGACGACCTTCAGGGCGTCGGAGGCGGCTGGACGTACCGCAAGACGACAGGAAGTGCGGGTGAGATCGAAGCGACCGACACGAGTTATTTCACGATCAGAAACCAGCGTCCCTTCGGTGCCATCAATCCCGCTCAGCTGGCGAAGCTGGGTTACGTGGAGGGAGACGAGACCTCCGGCTGGAGCTACTACGGCCCCGACGAATCGGTGCTGCTCTCGCCCGAGTTCGCCGCCACGCACTGCTTCAGGGTGGAGCGCGACAGGAGTGAGCCCGATCTCATCGGCATTTCCTTCCGGCCGATCCCATCCCGCCGGGTCCCCGATATCGCTGGCGTCGCGTGGGTCGATCAGGCGACCAGCGAGCTGCGGCGGATAACGTTTCGCTACGTCAACGCGGGTCTGCTGTCGCGCTTCGGCGGCGGCGGGGAGACGCGCTTTCAACGGCTCCCGTCGGGCGCGTGGGTGGTGAGCGCGTGGCACCTGCGCGCGCCGATAACGGAGAGAACGGGTCAGGTAGCGCGGTCGGTCGGCTTTCAGGAGAACGGCGGGGGCATCCTTTCTCCCGAAGCATTCCAGGCGCTGCGCGCCTCGGAGCGCAGCGCTGCAGTGGCGGCGCTGGCGCCATCCGCGAGCATCGAGGGAGTGTTGCTGGCCGACGCGAAGCCGTTGGCCGGAGCGGAAGTGGCGTTGACCGCGACGGGCCACTCGGTACGATCCGATTCCGCGGGCCGTTTTCGCTTCCCCGCGGTACCGCCCGGCTTCGTGCACGTGCGCGCCCGCGCGCTGGGCTTCGCGTTCGCGGACACGATTCTTACGGTGGAGAAAGATCGCAGGCACTCGATCGCGCTCACGCTGGTCCCGGTGGCCCCGACCCTGGAGACGGTCGTAGTCGAGGCGGCGCTGCCGTTCGGAAAACCCGCGCGATACGCGGGCACCTCGAAATTCGATGAATTCTACGAGCGCCGCGCGCGCGGCCGGGGGACGTTCTTTACTCTCGAAGACGTGCGCCGAGCCGAGCGAAGCAGAGTGATCGATCTCCTTGGCGCGGTACCGGGAATCACCGTCTTCTCACCCGGTGGAGTGCCGACGATCCGGGTCGCGCGCTGCGGTGCGAACGCAAGGTCGGGCCAGGATGACGCGCGTTGGCTGGCGGTGTTCATCAACGGCCAGCGCGTAGGGAACGGCCTCGACATCCTCTCCGGGCTGCATCCCAGCGGAATCGAGGCGATGGAAGTGTACCGCGGCGCGTCCCAGCTTCCGATCGAAGCCATGGGCGATGCCTGTGCGGCGATATTCGTCTGGACTCGCTACACGCCGGATGATGTAGTCGACGAGCTCAATTGATCGCGGCGAGCACGCGTCCGATGAACGCGTCGAGCGCGCCGTTGTCTATCCAGCGCGCGACGACCACCAGATCGTTTTCCGGATCGACGTAAATCAGGTTGGTGCCGTTCCCCAGGTGCATGAACGCCGACGCCGGCGCGCTCGGCAGCCGCTTGCGATCGGTGTTGAGGAACCAGTTCATGAAGCCGTAGTCGGTCTGCGCGGGCGTCGGCGTGAGCGCCATTCGCACCCAGCCCTCCGACAGGATCTGCCGCCCGGCCCACACGCCGCGGCGCAGCGTCAGCAGGCCGAACCGTGCCTGGTCGTACGCGCTGATGAACATCCCGCCGCCCCAGTGCCCGCCGCCGGACACCGACTGCACCGGCACGCCGTCGAGCACGATCCACGAATTGTCGTAGCCGTACCAGCGCCAGGTGCGCGACGCGCCGATCGGATCCATCACGTATTCGGCCAGCACCTGCGGCAGCGGCCTTCGCCAGACGTTGAGCGCGGCCAGCGCGAGCGCGTTCACGCGCACGTCGTTGTACTCGTAGGAGCTGCCCGGCGCCTTGCGCTCCCGCGTGAGCCAGGCCGATCGATCGGCGTCGGGCCGATCCGCCCAGTCGGGCTTGGCCCACAGCGTCCCCTCCCAGTCGCTCGTCTGCCGGAGGAGATCGTTCCAGGTGATTCGGCGGTTGTGCGGCGTGTCGAAGGGCCGGATGATTCCGGGATCCCCGCCCGTGACGTCGGCGGATGATCGCGGAGCGTGCGACAGCGCCACGACCGGCGCCATGTCGAGATGAACGGGCCGGCCGAGGTCCGGGATCAGTCCGCGGTCGAATGCGACGCCCACCACCGAAGACAGGAAGCTCTTCGTGACGCTGAAGGTCATGTCCACGCGGGCCGGGTCGCCCCACTCCGCCACGATATACCCGCGGCGGATGATCAGCCCCGTGGGGTCGCCCCGCTCCTTGAACGGCCCCACCGCGTCGCCGAACGGCTCGCGCCCGAACGACTGCACGTGCGCGAGCAGTAGGTCGCGCGGTGCCCTGGATTCGCTGGACACCGCGAACGCGACCGCGGCCGCGACGCGGGTCGAGTCCATCCCGAGCTGCCCGGCGCTTCTGCGCTCCCACCGCCCATCCGCGCCGGGGTAGTAGGCGGCGTCGCTCGGCCTTTGCTGCGCTTGCAGATGTGGAATCGCCGTGGTCGCAGCGATGCAGACGATGGCGAGGAGAGCAACGCGCGCCCTATGCGTCACGAACCCCGCGCTCCATCCAGTGGTCAGTGAAAATCGGGCCCGTGGTGACTTCCTAATTGTCATGCTCCTTTTCATTCCCATCGGTCAAGGCGGCGGACAACGTCGTGGAGTACATACGCGCCGTTGGGTAAAACAATGCGCGGCCGGGCAAACTCTCGAAAGGGCATGTGGAACGGCGGTCGGGGATTCCGACCTTGGCGCGGCCTGTCGGATTCCCGGGATGTTACATGGCCAGCGGCATCACTTGCGCGGCGAATCGCTCCATTTCTTCGAGTTGAGGACTGCACTGAAGCAGTAAAAGGTCGACGCCGACCTCCTCGAACGCGCGGATCCGGTCGGCGACCTGTTCCGGCGTGCCCACCAGCCCGGCGCGAAGTCCGCGGTTCGACACCGAATAGTCCTCTAGCGACAGCTGCTGGTCCAGCTTGGAGTTCCGGATGAATTCCAGGTAGTTGCCGTACCCGGGAGAGCCGGGCACGACGCTCGTGACCCGCTTCAGTTCGTCGCGCGCTTCAGATTCAGTATCGCGCACGATCGAGTAAGCAGCCATCCCGAACGATAGCGGTGCGAGCGGGGGGCCGGGCTCCTTCTCCGAGGCCGCGGCCGACGCTTCCTCGCGCCGGCGACGCATGTCGGCAATTTTCGGGGCGATGCGGTCGGGTGGGTCGCCGTGCATCACGTAGGCGTCGCAGCGCCGTGTAATGAGCGACTTCGCGGTTTCGCTTTCGCCTCCGGCGTAGATCGTGGGGCGCACGCGCGTTGCGGACGACACGGGCTTGGGCTCGAGGACCGTCTCCTCCGTCCGGTAGTATCGGCCGTCATGGCTGAACCGTGGCGTGCGCCACGCCCCATCGAGCACGCTCAGCCAATCCTCGGTGCGCGCGTACCGGTCGTCGTGCTCGTCGAAATGCACGCCGTATCGCCGGGCCTCGTCCCGCCACCAGCTCGACACCACATTGAGAGACAGGCGGCCATTCGAGATGCGGTCGATGTTCGCCGCTTGCTTGGCGAGGATCGCCGGCTGGTGGAACGTCGGGCGCACGGCCACCATGAGCTCGAGTCGCTCCGTGACCGCCGCCAGGGCCGCCGCAGTCGACCACGCGTCGAGACACGGCGCGTCGATGCCTTTGATGTCGTTGAGGTATAGCTCGGCGACCAGTGTCAGAGCATATCCAAGCTCCTCGCTCCGGCGGGCCAGGCGGGACGAATATTCCCAGGACGCATCCATACCTTCGTCGTGGACGTTTCTGAGCCAGCCGCCGAAGACGGGCAACCAGTAGCCGTAGCGCATGGTTATACGGCAGCCAAGGCAGCGGCGTTTCCGGAGCCTCGAAGCGCTGCCCCGGGAAGCCGCGTCTCCAGATAGTCAACCAGCCGGGCGAAAGGGTCGAACCCAATCACGCGCACCGGATCGCTCACGAAGTTCGACAGAGCGTTGATGTCGTAGAAATAGTGCCTGCCGTCCCGGTCGTCGACGAGGTACTCGATTCCCCCCACGTCAAGCCCGACACGGTCAGCTATGCGTTCCACCTCTGCGATTATCGCAGGTGCAGGCCTGCTCTCCTCCACGCGCATGCCGTTCGTCTCGGCGTCGACCGCGCATGCGGATCGCGATAGCTCCTCGCCACCGACGGTCTGGCACACATCGGCGGGACAGAGGTTGAACGAATCGCCAGCGGGGTACACGTTGATGGCGTACAGAAACTTCCCGTCCAGTACTTCCACTCGCGTGATGCGACCGTCGCGCAGAGGCGCCAGCTCCTGCACGAGTGCGGTGTGATCCAGTCCCAGATCGAACTCGCCGCGTTCGGCCGCCGCCACGAGATCGCTCGCGGTATCGAACCGCACGATCCCTGCTCCGCTTCCTCCGATGTTCGCCTTTACCACTACGGCGAACCGAAGCGCTCGCGCCGCGCTGGCAGCCTGGCGCAAGTCGTTGATTGCGAACGCCCGCGGATAGGGCAAACCGAGCTCACGGAGCACGTCGAGCTGAGTCGCTTTCGACAGCTCCAGCGCGTAGACGGCCGATCCGTTTACCACCGGCACGCCCAGAAGCTCTAAGTGTTTGAGCCAGTGGAGCGTGTAGAATGTTGTCTGCGCGTGACCACGGAGGTAAGCGGAAGGGCTCGCACGGTTGAAGACGAGCGAATATGAGCTTTTACTCTCCGACGGGTCGTAGCAGTGTGACGCAGCATCCACCGGGACGTATTCGATTCCTCGTCGCTCGAGCTCGGCGAAGAGGGGTCGGAACCAGTCCGGGTGCTCGTAAAAGATTGCGATGGGCTTCATGGGCGGATTGGTAAACGTTGACGGGCAAAGAAAAGCGCCTCGATCCGGAAGGGTCGGGGCGCTGGACCGGCGAAGCCGGTGACTTTACACGAAAATTCTACGTGCGTGCGCTCTTTCCCCCGCCGGCCCAATGGGCGGCGTGGCAACAGATGCAGCAACACATTCTGGCGGTGTGAGCGACGTGGTTCATACGCCGCAGACTAACCGGCTGGTCTCGCGGCGTCAACGACCGCGGTGGTTTTTGTCGAGCGCGGGTGCCTTCGGCACGATCCTCTCGGCTTCCGCTTCGACTGGTCGGCGGCGCTCCGGGAGCCGGGCGCGCAAGTGACGTCTCGTTGACGGTCTATCGTAGGATTCCGTATACCCGATTCGGGAGCGGAGCGAGCGAAGGTGGACGGCAGGAGGTCCGGGCGACCGGACCTTTTTCCATTCGGGTGGCTAGATTTCGCGCTGAAATCCATCCCCTCAGAACGGAGCAATTCGCGGTGAAGATTGCCGTGTGCGTCAAGCGCGTCCCCGATATGGACGCCCGCTTCAGGATCTCGGCCGATGGCACCTCGCTGGACGAGGGCGGGCTCAAATTCGACATCAACGAGCCCGACGCCTGGGCCGTCGAGGCCGCTCTCCAGCTCAAGGAGAAGGCGGGTCAGGGCGAAGTCGTGGTGCTCTCGCTCGGTCCCCCCGCGGTACAGGAGACGATCCGCAAGGCGCTCAGCATGGGCGCCGATCGCGGCATCCATCTGGCCGCGGACCGCATCCCCTTCGACGGCTTCTCCATCGCGCGCGCCATCGCCGCCGAGCTGAAAGGCGGGGGCTACGACCTCATCCTGTTCGGCAAGATGTCGCCCGATTCGTCCAACGGGATCGTCGGGGCGATCGTCGCCGAGCTGCTCGACTACGCCTGCGTCACGGCGATCTCGCAGCTGGAGATCGCCGACGGAAAAGGCTCGGCCAAGCGCGAGCTCGAAGGCGCGCAGGAATTCGTCGAGTTCACGCTGCCGGCCGTGCTCACGGTTGACGAGGGATTGAACACCGCGCGGTACCCGTCGCTCAAGGGGATCATGGCCGCCAAAAGGAAGCCGCTCGATAGCAAGCCAGCGCAGCTCGGCGAGCCCATGGTCACGATCAAGTCGCTGGCGATGCCGCCCGCCCGGCCGCCGGGAAAGATCGTCGGCGAAGGCGCGGCGGCCGTGCCCGAGTTGGTGCGTCTCCTCCAGAACGAAGCGAAGGTGCTCTGATGGCGAACATTCTTGCATTCGCGGAGCAGCGCTCCGGAGAGCTGCGCAAGGTCGCGCTCGAGAACGTCACCGCCGCGCGCGCGCTGGCGGACGCGACCGGTGGGGAAGTGCACGCCCTGCTCGTGGGCGCGCCGGGGATCGCGCAGAAGGCGGAGCAGCTCGGCAAGCACGGCGCGGACGTCGTGCTGGTGTGCGAGCACGACGCGCTCGGCGATTACAACGCCGAAGCCGTGGCGGCGCTCGCCGCCGAGCGGATCAAGTCGGGCGGATACCGCGTGGCGGTGTTCTCGACGTCCGCGCAGGGGCGTGATCTCTTGCCGCGTGTCGCGGCGAAGCTCGGTGTCGGCGTCGTCACCGACGTAACCGAAGCGCGGATCGAAGGCGACGCGGTGATCGTCAAGCATCCGATCAACATCGGCAAGGTCATCGCGACCGCGTCCATCGCCGGCACGCCGGCCGTGATCGGGCTGCGACCGGGCAACACGACGCTCGTCGAGAATCCGAAAGCGGCGAAGGTCGAGCAGGTGCAGCCCGTGGGCGATCCGTCGGCCGCGCGCGTGAAGGTGAAGGAGATGAAGAAGGGCGCGTCCGCCAAGCTCGACATCGGCGAGGCGCCGGTGGTCATCGCCGGCGGGCGCGGACTCAAGTCCGCCGAAGGGTTCAAGCTCGCCGAGGACCTGGCGGACGCGTTCGGCAACGCCGCCGTGGGCGCGACGCGCGCGGTGTGCGACGACGGCTGGCGGCCGCACTCCGAGCAGATCGGACAGACGGGCCGCGTCGTGAGCCCCGATCTCTACATCGCCGCCGGAATCTCCGGCGCCATCCAGCACCTGGCGGGGATGCGCACGTCGCGCACGATCGTAGCGATCAACAAGGACAAGGAAGCCCCGATCTTCAAGATCGCCGACTACGGCATCGTGGGCGACGTGGCCGAGGTGCTTCCCGCGCTGACCGCGGCGGTCCGCGAAGCGCGGAAGTCGCACTGATGGCGGAAAGCCCGGCGATCATTCCGGCGAAGCATCAGCCGGAGCTGCCGGTCGAGCGGTTCATCGCCGGCGGCGCGCCGGACCCCGAGCACGTGCCGATGGACGTCGTGTTCGTCGGCGGCGGACCGGCGGGACTCGCGGGCGCGATCGAGCTCGCGCGCCTGCTCAAGCGGGACAACGACAGCGGCGGCACGCTCGGCGACGTGCAGATCGCCGTGCTCGAGAAAGCCCAGGCGCTCGGCGAGCATACTCTGTCCGGCGCGGTGGTGAACCCGCGCGCGATGCGCGAGTTGTTCCCGGATCTGAAGGACGAGGACTTTCCGTTCCGAGCGCCGGTGAAAGGCGAGCGCGTGTATTTCATGACGGGCTCGCAGGCGCTGCGCATCCCGACGCCGCCCACGATGCAGAACCACGGCTATTTCATCGCGTCCGCGTGCGAAGTGGTGCGCTGGCTGGGCGAGCGCGCGGAGGAGCTGGGCGTCAACGTCTTCACCGGCTTTCCCGCGGCGTCGCTGCTGACCGAAGGTGATCGCGTTACGGGTGTGCGAACCGCGGAAGCGGGACTGGCGAAGGACGGCCAGCGCGGGCCGTCGTATGCGCCGGCGACCGACATCACCGCGCGCGTGACGGTGCTTTCCGAGGGCACGCGCGGCTCGCTGACGCAGGCCTGGCTCAAGTCGCAGAGCGTCGGCTCGGAGAACCCGCAGATCTACGCGCTCGGCGTGAAGGAGATCTGGGAGACGAAAAAGCCGCTGGACGCGATCGTGCACACGCTCGGCTGGCCGCTGCCGACGAGCGCGTTCGGCGGAAGCTTCATGTATCCGCTCTCGCCCAACACAGTCGCGCTCGGGCTCGTCGTCGGAATGGATTACAAGGACGCGTCGCTCGACGTGCACGAGCTGCTGCAGCGGATGAAGCAGCACAAGCTGTTCCGGCAGTACCTCGACGGCGGCGAGATGGTGGAGTGGGGCGCGAAGACTATCCCCGAGGGCGGCTACTACGCGCTGCCGCAGCGGAAGAGCGGCGACGGCGTGCTGATCGTGGGCGACGCGGCGGGATACGTGGAGGTCGCCTCGCTCAAGGGCGTGCACTACGCCATGCAGTCGGGGATGTACGCCGCGCGCGCGATCTTCGACGCGCTGAAGCAGGGTGACACGTCGGCGGCCGCGCTCTCGACGTACGACCGCACGATAGATGCGAGCTACGTCACCGACGATCTGCGCAAGCGCCGCAACATGCGGCTCGCCTTCCAGAAATACGGCTTCTATGTGGGCGGCGCGATGGCGACGCTCATGACGCTCACCGGCGGCGCGTTTCCCGGCGGGAAGATCGACTCACACCGCGACTCGGATGCGCCGCGGCGGAGCGGGAACGGCGAGCGGTTCGTCCCCGACGGCAAGCTAACCTTCAGCAAGCTCGACGCCGTGTACAAGTCCGGCAACGCCACGCGCGACGACATTCCGTCGCATCTGATCGTAGGTCAGGATGTGCCTGCAGAAGTCGCCGAGCTGTACGTGCACATGTGTCCCGCGGGCGTGTACGAGCGCGACGGGGAGCGGCTGGTCGTGAATCCCGCGAACTGCATCGACTGCAAGGCTACCGACGTGATCGGGCCGCGCTGGACTCCGCGCGAGGGCGGGAGCGGGCCGCGGTACCGGCTGATGTAGCAACTCTCGTTCGTTGCCAACGAACTATAGCGTTTCTCACGGAGCCTTCGCAGGCGACCCGCAATCCCTCTTTCTTTAGCGCAACGTCAACGTTTTCTGCGACGTCGAGAATCTTCTGCTCGATAGTCACCTTGTATCCGCCGCTAGCCTATTAGACTGGCCTGAGTCGGGGATCAGGCGTCACCCTACAACTGCGCTGCGACGTTTTAGAGCGTGCTCCAGCTGTGACGCCATGCCTGCGGATGGCAGTTGACGAAGCCGCGTTTGCGTTAACCGATGCGGTGTTGCGAGCAAAAATGACTTGCATTTCCCGGAGTTGATCCGGAGATTCGACCTAGTTGTTGAGCGACTGGCAAGTACGAACCGCGCCCAGTCATCGGTGCCTTGCTTGGCGTTGGGGACACTGCCCGCAAGCGAGTTCGGCCCTGAGTGCCCCGACGGCTAATGGAGTAATTCGATGTGCGTTTTATCCGGGCTTCGCCGTAATGGCTTCACCCTTCGGGACTCCGACCTTGATTGTTAACGGGACGCTTTACCGGCGCCCGCTTGCGATGTCCGAATTGGAGGAAATCATCCGAATGCAGGATCCAAGGGACTAGGGCTGGCTACGAATCTCCACGTATGAGTCTCGAGCGGCCAAGGCAGGGAAGAGCGAAAGGCAAAAGACGAGCGTCAGTCATGACGGTATGGCTGGCGCTGTTTTTCATCGGCTGGCCAGCCGGGGTAGGATCTTATGGATGGTCACCCCACAGCCGGCTTTTTGCTATTAATAAGGAAGGATGGGCCGCAGCAGGTGATTCCGTTTCACGCATTTCTCAACTGCTCTCGGCATTTTCTCGTGCGGAACCTGAAGTCATGCGATTTTGGCCAGGCTTCTGGGAACGTACCTGCGGTCTCGTTATAGCTGGCCCTGACGGAGCGGCGCTCCTTATTCTGCCTCCCCCGCGTTCTAACTCGCCCGAAAGCGATATTAGAGATCGCAACACTCCCGCTCGTTTTACCGCACGTTCCACGTGTCTCCGATCTTCTTGGGAGGTTGCCAAGGGTCTGAGCGTCTCGGCTGAACTCCGCAATCGTGTATTTGAATCGCGGGTCCCGGCGCTTGCAGGCGACGGTCCAACTTACTTGTTGGACTTCGACGCTGGTGGAGTGGTCGTTCCAGCTATTCGCTTGCAGTCCAATCCGCCAGACGTGTTAGGATTTGCCCTACATGAGGCATTTCACAAGTACCAACGAGAGTATTTCGACACGGTCGGCCAGGTTTCGGAGGTTGTTCCTACATCAATCCTACAAGACTCTGTATTTGTGGCTCGCGCAGAACGCGAGCGCACTCTCCTACAAAGGGTTCTGCTGGCCGAGACCACGACTGACTTGTGCCGCCGAAGCAACGTATATCTACGTGCTCGGCGTTCCCGGCTCGCCAATGTTGATCCGCACGTCGCAGCTGTCGAGCGGCAAATTGAGCGACTTGAAGGGAGCGCCGAACTTGTCGGGCTCGTCGCATTTGCTGCCGCGTCGAATCTATCCGTCGATAGCACTGCGACGGATTCGACTCGCTCACATCTCAGCCGCCCACTCGAACAGTTCTCTGCGGGCATGGATCCAACGTGGAGGTTGATGCGCTGGCGGCTCTACGGTACTGGCGCTGCAATGGGAGTGATTCTCACCCGGTTAAACGTTGCTTGGCAAGCGCAGCTCGAATCGGGCGTTCCCTTCGACGTGATGCTAACCTCTGCCGTAGGATCTTCATGCCGCGGACACCTTCCGCGCCACGGGAACGGGCTCGTGAACTAAAGCGATTTCTCCCGGAAATGGCACCTGAGAATCATCCACCGAACACTACTGCTCCTTTTCTGCCTCGCGCACTAGCGACATGACGCTGGCGCCAAGGTCATGGGGGTTCTTCTAGGCTATCGAGCGTGATGTTCGTTTCTCCGCGCTCGCCTGTTCCCCCTTGTTCCACGAAAGCGAAAGCCTTGGCAAAATCTCCGCCTTGCCAGGCCGACCATTGATCCGGTGAATGGCACTCCTACCGATGGGGCACTGTTCGGGTTGGAGGAACCACCATGCACCCGAGCGCGGTCTCGCAGTCGAGCACGAGAGCGGTTGCCGGAGCGCGCCGCATGGCCCAGATGATCGCGGCGTCCCCGCCCGCGCCGGCGAGCATCAACACGCCGAATCCCGAGGCGAACGGCGCGTCCAGCAGGACACCGGCGACCATCGGCAGCGCGCCGAGCGCGACCCCAGGCAGCGCGGCCGTCCAGCGGTAGGCGCGCGCCGTCACGGGGACTAGCGCCCGCGCGAACGGCGTGACCGTGCGCCACTGAACGCCCATCCGGATGGCCTTCCAGGGCGCGCCGCCGAAATACCTGAATCCGACCGCGTGCAGCGCCTCGTGCGCGATCACCGCGAGTCCGATCGCGAGAAAGAACGCGCCGCTCTCGAAAATCACGTCGGGAATGGCCTCGACGGGACGTCCCCAGATCGCGCTGTGGCTGCCGACGACGACGGCGAGCGCCACCGCAAGCAGCCCGAGCGCGATCAGGTGCGCC
>JANLGX010000479.1 GCA_024654005.1 Gemmatimonadaceae bacterium
CGAGCCGCCGGCCATGAGCGAGACCGAGTTCTCCGAGCAGGCCGCCGACGTGGTCGCGTCGCTCATCCGGTCGCTCGCTTTCCTCGAGGAGGCGCTCCGCCGTCGAGCCGCCGGGCAGCTATCTCCGCCTTGTGAGCCTCCGCCGCTGCGGCTCGTAGAATCTCCTCAGCGTCGGGTCTGAGGAGATCGAGCGCCGACAGGAGCATGAGCGTGTGGTCGTAGTTCGGCTGGGTTTGCCCTTTGATCCAGCGGGCGACAGTCTTGTCCTGGTTGCGCCTGGTCATGCCGAGCTTGTCGGCTAGCTGAGAGGCGTTCGGCGCGTCGAGCTTCGCCATCACGGCTGCGATCAGATCCTCTGCGGGCAAGTCGGGCGCGACCATGATGCGTCGGAAGCCTAGGACGCCCTGGCAGGCATGTCGTTCCTGTCGCACTTGACGGGAACTTTATGACCTGTCATAGTGTCGCCCGTGCAGGTCAGGGCGTTCAGCGGATCGAAGCTCGAGCAGGCCCGACTCCGCTCCGGTATGACGCAAGCGGACCTCGCGATCGCCGTCCGCAACCGCTCCGCAGCGAAGACGTCGGAGCGCAACGTGCGCCGCTGGGAGAGCGGCACGACTCATGCGCCGCACGCGGTCATGGTGTCGGTGCTCTCCGAAGTGCTGGGCGTCCCGATGGACGACCTGTACGAGGCGCGGCGCGCGAACGGCTCCTCACCCGACGACGAGGAAGAGGACGAACAAGTGTTGCGTCGCGTCGCCGGAGAACTCGTCCACCTGGGCCACGACGACCTGGCCGCGGACTTGCAGCGGCTCGCGCAGGCCTCGCATGAGGCGAAGGCTCGCGCATGACCGTCATCGCTGCCATCTTCTTCCTCTGCTTCCTCGGCCTCTGCGGACTGAAGGCGGCCCGCCGCTGATGTGCCCGAACTGCCGCCGTCACGCGATGTGCCTCTCGTGCTTGGAGCGCGCCTCCACCGCCCGGTACCTCGCCGAGCTCGCGGATGACCTACGCGACAGGCTGACCGCCCGGCTTCACTCGTGGCGGGTGGACGCGCCGGTTGCCCCGTTGCGACTGCTGCCGCCGTGGCCGCCGGAGAGGCGAGAGACGGCATGAGCGAGCTGGCAGTAGCGACTCTCTCGCACGACGAGGCGCGTTCCCTGACCGATGAGGTCAAGGGCGACGCCGAGCGGCTGTGGCGGAAGCTCGTCGAGTTGTACGACGGTGGCGCGCATCTTGCGCTCGGCTACCCGTCGTGGGGCGCGTACTTCGAGACGGAGTTCGGCGGGAAGTCCTCCCACGCGTACCGGGTGCTTGATGCCGGACGCGTCGCCCGCGCCCTCGATTCCCCAATTGGGGAACGGCCAGCGAACGAGGCGCAGGCCCGCGAGCTGGCCCCGCTCCTCGACGACCCGGAGAAGCTGCGCGAGACGTGGGCCGAAGTAGTCGAGCTTCACCCTGAGCCGACCGCCGCCGACGTGCGCGAGGTCGTTCAGTCGCGCATGGGCGTCCACTACTCATCCGCGACCGGGGACTGGGAGACACCGCAGGACCTCTTCGACCTCCTCGACGCGGAGTTCGGATTCGACCTTGACGTGTGCGCGACCGCCAAGAACGCGAAGTGCGCCACCTACTTCACCCCCGCCGAGGACGGCCTAGCCCAACCGTGGACGGGCGTCTGCTGGATGAACCCGCCCTACGGGGACGCGATCCGCGACTGGGTCGAGAAGGCGTGGGCGGCCGCCCAGTCGGGCGCGACCGTCGTCTGCCTAGTCCCCGCCCGTGTGGACACCGGCTGGTGGTGGGACCTCTGCCGTCACGGTGAGATCCGCTTCCTGCGTGGCCGGCTCAGGTTCGGCGGCGGCGACACAGGCGCCCCGTTCCCGTCCGCCGTTGTCATCTTCCCGCGCGACCCTCGCGTGGTGTGGTGGGAGCGGGCCGCATGAGCCAGGTTTTCCACGCGGGCCAACACGGGGACATCGGCGGAGTCGAGTGGCGCGTCGTCACAGGTCGGAAGGCACCCGGAGACCTGCGTCTCGACGTTCGCGCTGTCCGATTCATCCCCGTGAAGATGGACCTCGGCTTTCTGTTCGCCGACTTCTACGCGCAGAACGAGAGGGTTCTCTACCCGCACCGGGGTGATGAAGCGGGCGACCGCTACGTCAACTTCATTCGCGGCGCCATGTACCTCGGCTGGCAGGACGCAGCAGAGCAGCTTGCGTTCGAGCGTGCTGAGGCTGCTGCTCGGAGGGCCGCGTGAGCGCCTCCCGGAAGGACGCTGCGGTCACTGCCGCGAACCGGGCGAACCGGCGGGTGGTGCGCGCGATCGCGGAGCAACGGAAGACGTCCGGTGCGGAGGCGGATTTGCGTCGCCGTGAGGGGCTCGAGTTCACACCGCGCCAGCCACGGACTGTCAGGAAGACGACGCGCGAGCACCGTGACGCGACGATCGAGGCGGCCGCCGCAACGGACTTCCCACGGTTCCGCCGTGTCCGGTCTGCGTGTTGTGAGCATGCGGGCCCTTCAACGGACCTGGATTTGCATGCGGCTCAGATCGTGTTGACGCTCGCGGGAATGGCGCCGGCGTGACCGTCACGCGCACCGTCAGCCCGGAAGCCCAGGCAACCCTCGCGGTCGCCGAGCAGCTCGAGCTTGCGTTGAGCGTCGCCGGGTTCTGCACGGACAAGAACACGGTGTATGAGCCCGTGCTGACTTCGCGGATACGCCCGACGGCGGAGTTCACGATCTGCAAGGACGGCGGCACGTTCCGCGTCACGGTAGAGCGGGTCGGCGGCGAGGCGGCGTGAAGCCCGGCATCCACACGATGACCGCCGGGGACTGCCATGCGATTCCCCTCCCTGCGCGCGATGGCAGCGTTCGCGCGTATGCCCTCGTCGATATCGAGGACTTCGAGGCGCTCAGTGCCTATCACTGGTCATGCGACAGAAATGGCTATGCCAGGCGCTTCGAGGGGCCTAGGAAAGGGAGGCGTTGCATCAGCATGCACCGCCAGATCCTCGACCTGACACTAGGCGACGGACTCGAGGGAGACCACATCAACGGGGAACGGCTCGACAACCGCAGAGCGAATCTCCGTGTAGTCACACACGCCCAGAACGGCCAGAACATCAGACGAGCTCCCGGACGATCGGGACATCGAAACGTCCACTGGCACGCGGGCTTGGGCTTGTGGCGGGTGCGATTCAACTGTGCGGGCGTCTACATCTCTGGCGGATGCTTTAAGCGCCTGGAGGATGCCGTTGCCGCAGCCGCCACGCTGCGCCGGGAACTCATGCCATTCGCCGTCGAGGTGGACGCGTGACGCTGGCTCCAGGCATCCACGTTATTACCGCAGACGCCTATCACCGGGACGACGTTTGCGATCAGCCGTCACTATCTGCATCTCTCGCCCACATCCTCTGCACGAGCAGCCCGGCGCACGCGCGGATCGCTCATCCCAGGCTGAACCCGGACTTCGAGCGGCACGAGGAGGAGAAGTTCGACACTGGCACCGTCGCGCATGCGCTCCTGCTGCAAGGCGAGGACGTCGCCGTGATCGTTGACGCGCCGGACTGGCGGACGAACGCGGCGAAGGAAGAACGCGACGCCGCCCGTGCCGCCGGACAAATCCCACTGCTCGCGAAACACTGGGATGCGGTGCGCGCGATGGTCGCCGCGACCCGCGAGCAGCTCGACAAGATCGAGGTTTCGCCCGCGCTCTTCACCGACGGGAAGCCCGAGCAGACATTGATCTGGGAGGACGACGGGGTGATGTGCCGCGCACGGATCGACTGGTTGCACGATGACCTGAGCGCGATCGACGACTACAAGACCTCGAAGGCGAGCGCGAACCCGGAGTCGTGGTCGCGGACGTTGTTCGGGATCGGCGCTGACATGCAGGTCGCGTTCTACCTGCGCGGGCTCGCGGCCGTGGCGGGGGCCGCGGTCGCCGGAATGGCCGACTGGCGGTTCGTGGTGCAGGAGACGTATCCGCCGTACGCGCTGTCGGTCGTGTCGCTCAGCCCGGACGTGCTCGCATTGGCGGACGCGAAGGTCGAGTGGGCGATCCAGCTTTGGAAGCAGAGTCTCGCGTCGGGCGAATGGCCCGCGTATCCGACTCGTGTGTGCTGGGCCGAGCTCCCGCCGTGGGAGGAAGCCCGGTGGATGGAGCGGGAAGCGAGGGAAGCGGCATGAGCTTCGAGTTCCGCGACGGTGTCCGCGCGAACGCGCCGCTCCTCATCCTCCTGGCTGGCGGGACGGGCTCCGGCAAGACCGAGAGCGCGATGCGACTCGCCACCGGGCTCTCCGGCGGCAAGCCCTTCGCCGTCATCGACAGCGAGAATGGCCGCGCGCTTCACAAAGCCGACGACTACAAGTTCAAGCACACCACGATCGACGAGCCGT
>JANLGX010000482.1 GCA_024654005.1 Gemmatimonadaceae bacterium
GCGGCGTAGCGGTGGCGTTCGGAGTAGTAGACGGGGCAGGCTGGCGGTGCGTCGAACACCGCCATGACCCCATCGCCGGCGGGCCTTCGGTTTACACCGTCGATCCGCGTCCAGCTCACCGAACCCGTAGGCGTCGTAGGCAGCGAGAAGGCGTAGTAGTGCCCCAGGTCATGCTCCGAGAGCACGCGCGACTCGTGCGACACCATCGTTTCGCTATCGCAGAGAATGCCCACACCCGCCCACTCACTGATACATCCTGCGGCGGCGCCGCCGAGCCAGATTTGCACTTCGCCGCATCCCGTGGGAACGGTGAAGGTGATCTCGAACCACTGCCAGCCCCGAAGGGTGAAGGTCGATGTGCCTGAAAGCGTGATGTCTGCGGTATTGGTGATGTCTCGCACCCGTACCGAAGCCTCCTCCGCTCTCACCGACACGCGGCCCCAGATGCGGTACTGCTGTGTCGGCTGGACATAGACCGAAGGCGAGGCGTCATATCCGGTCGCGCCGGAGTTCGTTACCAGCAGCGATTCCTCGAACAGTTCTTCGGGGAACGCCAGTGTGACGACCGTTGCCGCGGCATTGCTTTCGCCGCCGACACCAGCCGCCCACGCGGCTTGCGACCAGTCGGCTACCTCGATGATCTTTGACAGCACCTTGACGCGCCACGGAGAGCAGCGCGTTTCTGCCGCCTTGTCTCTTGCGGCGTCCACGTCGTCGGGCCACTCGTACCAAATCTCGTATGGCGTTCCTGCGACCACCTCATCCGTTGATACGGGGTCGATCCGCATATCGCCGTTCGATGGGTCGATGTAGTCGATCTTCGCGACGTGCGCGTAATCAACCACATACGCACCCAATGCAGGCGTACCGCCGGTCCAGCCTGCCGTAAACGTCAGCACCGTCGCCGAGTGCGACGTGATCGTGGCGTACGACGAACCCATGCGGACAATCGCGCCGACAAGACCGCCTGTACCGAACTGCGAGAGCGTCGTGTCGTCCATCGTCGTCGCGCCCACCGCCGTTGCTGTGCCGGTGAAGACGACCCCCAGCCGGATGTAGCCGTGCGCTTCGTCGGACGTGGCGCGCGTGTCCATGTCGTACCGCGTGGCGTCGCGGATGAAATGCGTCGCCGATGCGGTGGCCGTGGTCAGGCCCATGCGGCCCAACGCCCCACGGGTGTTACGGAGGATCGTCTGCCGGTTGGCCCTTCCTGTGGTCATCGGTCAGGCCATCCGCCCATACGATTCGCCCACCGCCGCCGGTCGCTTGCGGTCTGTACCGGCTTTGCAGGCGGAGCGGCAGGAGTGACCTGCCGCTTTGCCGCCTTTGCCGCTCTGGCTTTCGCCAGTGCTTCGCTCTTGTTCATCAGTTCACCGTTGCTATAGGCGCCCTTACGCCTCAACCGTCATCGAGTCCCAGTTGAAGCTCAGGCCCGCCTGGAACGTCGAAGCCGTCGCGAGTGCCCCGACGACGTGCAGGCAGATGGAGCAGTTCGGTGGCACGATCAGCCGCCCGTCGATCGGCACGCTCCACGAGTTGCCCGGTGTCGCCGTCGCGGTTCCCCACGCCTGGGCGTTGCCGTAGGGACGCCAGCCGTTCGCCACGACGGTCGTGCCGACGCCTGTGACGATTTCGCCCGAGGCGGTCGGCGTCACAAGCGGCTTGCCGCTGAGGCTGAACACGCTCAGCGCGGTCAGCGACGGCACGGCCTTTTGGGTCGTGATCATCGCGAAGAGGCCGTAGGTCTGCGACGCGGCAGTGCTCAGGATCTGAGCGGCGTAGAGGTCGCTCACCACCATCGTCCGCACGCCGTTGTTGTAGACCTCCAGCGCCGCCACCGTCGTCGGGTAAGCGACCAATGGCGCGAACAGCGTGGTGGTACCGACCGTCCAGCCGTCGCCACGCCGACTCACCTCTGCGTAGGGCGCGGCCGCCTGCGAGACCATCAGGTTCTTGTTGAAGTCGGCGCCGATGTTCACCATCGCGTCGCCGCCGCCCGTGTAGCTCTGCTTGCCACGGATGTCAGTATTCGCGTCACTCATGTTCGTTCTCCTTCAGCCGCTAGCGGCTAGCCCCAGTCGTAGAAGATATGCACCGGGCCGATCTTGACCACGTTCGTCGTCAGCGTGTGGGCGCCGAAGGCGTACGGGGCCTCGCCGGTCGTCGGCACGATGTAGCCCTGGTACGCACCGTCGATGTACCAGCGCGCCCGGACCACGCCTGCGGTGTCGTAATCGAGCACGATCCGCCAGTCGTGCCATGTGGTGCTGATGGATGCGACGGTTGCACCCACATCCGTTAGCGTCGTTGAGGCGTTCGTGTTCAGCTCGAAGTTGCCGCCCGTGCCACTGGACGAGATGAAGGCCAGTTGCAACGCCTCCGTCGCGGTCGTGGTCGTCGTGGCATCCTCGAACAGTCCGAAGCCCGAGGTCGGCTCATCAGCGGTCAGGGTGGTAAACGCCGCACGCACGTCCACGACGAGCTTGGTCGGCCGGTCATTCTTGCCGACGATCGCCGACGCCGCCATTGCGTGGTCGTAGCCACCAAACACCGCTGGCGAGGCGAGAATGTCGCCTGTCGCCAGCAGCGCGAAGTGCGCCGGGATGCCAGGCACGGCCGGGACACCCGCCGTCAGGGTGCCGCCGAGGAAGTCGCCACCACTACCAGCAACGGCGTGCTCGGCTTCCAGCGTCCAGCCGTTATCAACCAGCCGGTTCGATCCGGCTACCGTGGTGCCAGCCAGCAGGGCCGGTTGGAGCCAGAAGTCGGTGCCGATGTCGTCCTTCCAGCGGTCGGCCATGACGTGCTTGCGCGCCAGCGGCAGGTAGAAGTTCTTGATTCCAGGCATGTTGCTCTCCTTCCGAGAACCCCCTTACGGGGTGGCTTCCGCCATTGCGGCGTCACGAGCCTTCTGTGCGGCATTGCGGGTCGCGTCGGCCCCGTGGTCGGCGTCGTGCCGCCATTTGCCGAGTTCGTCCCGCACGATGGACCGCACATCGGCGGCCGTCAGCGCCTTCGGAGTTGGTGCAGTCGTTGTTTCGGCCATCGTTATGCCGCCTTCGGGATGCAGACCACCGTGATCACCAGTCCTGTCGTGGACGGGATCACGTTGATCGTGCCGTCGTTCTGGAGAAACCGGCTCGTCTCCACGCAGACCACCCGGCCGTCGTCCCCGGCCAGTGTCACTGCCATGTCGCCGAGGTCGGCCCGTTGCGCCGGGTAGCGGTCGCCGGCCTTGAACGTCACCGTGCCACCGGAGCCGTCCGAGCCGAGGATGAAGACCAGCCGCTCGTCGAACGTCGTGCCCGATGGCGGAGAGACGATCCAGCCGTCCGTCGCCGAGGTGGCGACGATGGCGTTGGCGGTGCCGCCGCCTGCGATGTACGGGAAGTCCGAGGAACGGGTGTTGAGCGTCAGAAGCTCAGCCGTGATTGCAGTTGTCGCCATGTCAGTACCTTTCCTTACGCCTGTGTCGCGGCCACGCTGGCGAGCGCGTACGGGCGCGTGACCTTCGCGCCGTAGAGGTGCAGACCCTTGACGGCCTCGTTGAAGCCGTCTGGGGGATTGAACTTCTCGATCTTGTTCAGTTGCTCCGCGAACGTCGCCGCGTCTTCCACGCCCGCGAGGATCGTGTAGACGCCGCCCGCAACGGCGATCGTGCCGGATGTGGCGCCGCTGAGGTTGTTGGACTCCTTGATGTCGAAGCCCGCCGCCCGGCCGATGTTGCCGTTCTCCAGCGTTGCGCGGTTGCCCTGCGTGCCGTAGCTCGTGAACCGGACATCCTTCTCCAGCATGCCCGTGAACCAGGGCGGGACGATCGCCCACAGCCTGCCGGTCACGTCGTTTTCCTTGAGCTTCGTCTTGAGGTCTACGAGCGTCTCATAGGCGTCGGCAGCGCCCGCGCTCGTGCCGATCGTGCGTGCGTCAAGCCGGTTGCCCGTGTTGTCCGTCGTGCCCGCGACGCCCGTCTGCAAGACGGAGTTCACGAACACGTCCACGGCATCGGCCATCGCGTAAGCGGCTTCCTTCATGGCCTTGCCCATCAGCTTCGGCTTCTGCTGGTAGGCGTCCGCGTCGTCGATGCCGAAGTTGAAGTAGTCCGACTCGCTGATCGTCAGGAACAGCGAGGAACCCTGAAGGATCTCCGGCCGTGCGATGCCGGCGATGGTCGGCGACGCCGCTGTGCCGCCGAGCCCCGCGTTGCGCGTGTAGGCGCTGACGGTGATGCGGCCGATCGAACTGATCTTCACCGTGTCACCGACTGCCTTGATCTCGCCCTCGTAATCCCTGTTGCAGACGGCCGCATGGACGTGCTGCTTGTTCAGGTTGTCGAGGAACGACTTGCTCCAGATGAGCGGATTGAAGTTGCTGATTGTCATGGGTTACCCCTCGTTCATAGCCCGGTCGAACTCGCCTTCGGGGAGCGCGTCGAGCTGCTTCTGGTCCATCTTCTGAATCTCCGCCCACGTATAGTGATGGGCGTCTTTGCCGTTGATCCCGGCCGTCGCCGTCGCCGCACCGGCACGCAGGTTAGCCGCGGCCTTCGCTAGTGCTTCCGTGCGGCCGTTCTTCGCCGTCGTCTCTACGGCCTTCGTGATCCGCTTGCCTGCGGCCTGTTCCGCCTTCAGTTCGCCTTTGCGCTCGAAAAACGCGGCGTGGATGGCGTCTCTCTCAAGGAGGAACGCCGCCGTGGCGGTGGCCTGCTGTCGCTCGGCGCGGGCGAGGATTTCGGCGCGCTTTGCGGGGTCGGGTTCTCGATAGACCCGGTTGAACTCCCGGCCCGCGTTGACGTGCGCCTTCTCCCGTGCGGTGAGGGCGTCGTGATAGCGAGCCTGGATCGGGTCGTCGAGGTTGATCTTCGCCGGGTCGATACCCAGCGCCCGTTCCAACAGCCGTTCTGCGAGGTCGAGCTGCCGCCCTTCGGCCTCGGCGTTCGTCCACGAGCCGACAAGCTCTACGTCGGCAAGGAACGTCGCCGGCAACTCTTCGCCAGCCTGTACCGCTTTTGTTGCCTCGGCAACGCGATCCCACGCCTGACGGCCGTTCTCTGCCGCGTACTCGCGTACGGGATTCGAGCGTGGTTGTAGGACCGTGGGGACGGGTTCGGGCTTGGCCTCGGGCTTGGGGAAGCGGTCAGGATACTGCTCCCGCAGAGCTTCCCACGTCTCGTCGCTGCCCCATACGTCGTCGGCGGGCGCGCCTTCACCTTCTCCGGGGGGCGTTTCCTCATCGGGTGCGGCCTCTTGCGAGGGGGCACCTTCAGCGGGAACGTCGGCCGGGGTCGGATCGGCTTGCGGGTCGATTGGCGACTCAGACGGCGGCGAGGCTGTACCGCCGCCGTCCGGCTCGCCTTCGAGGAGGAGGGAACTGCGTAGAAGTTTGGCGAGTAGCAAGAGAAAAGCCCTCGATATCCACTCGCGCCATATCGCGCCTTGAGCGGTTCGAGGGCCGTACGCCCCTGTATTCGGTTGCTGCTAGTATCGCGCTACATCTCGGGGCGCGTCAAGCATCGGCAGATTGAACACCACGGCTTGTACGACGCCGGGAAGGGCACGCCAACCGGCCACCGCCCCAGGAAGTGTCCGCGCGGGCATAGCAGCCGAACCGTCTGTGGCTCCGTCGCGATCATCCTACGCCCGCCCGGCTCCTGATCATCGCCAGATCCTTCGCGATCTGCTCATCGCCGATGTTGGCGTTGTACGGCGTCGGCGTGAACTTCATGGGGTCGGCCAGCCCCGAACGCACGATCGGCGAGTCGGGACCCATCTGCGGGAAGTAGCCGCCCGTGTCCATCGGCGCCGCGAACTGCGCCCCGGCGAGCGACGCCTTCTGGCGCATCGTCTGGAGCTGAATCGCGTTCATGGCTTCGTTGATGCGGTTCTGGCGGATCTGCTCCTGCAAGCCGCGTTCGGCCCGTGAGGCCGCGCCATTGTCGCCCCCGTCACCGAACTGGCCTACCAATCGCTTGCGTTCAGCTTCGGTCACAGGCTGGGCCTGCTGGTCAACGATGTTGCCGTACTGGTCCACGAACCGCGTGGCGTTGGGCGACACATCCGGGTTGGAGATGTAGTAGTTCGGGTCGTCCGTCAGCGGCAAGAGGCCGAGATTCTGGAGGTCTTCAAACAGCGGCGCGAGGTGGGAAGCGTCAGTCGGCGGCGCTTCGACCTCCTTGTACTCGCCCGATTTCGAGTTGTAGGAGTACCACTTGCCGTCCTTGCCGCGCTCGGGCTTCGTCCACGTGCCTTCGCCAGAGCCGGAATCACCGGTCGCGTACGGGTTGTCGTTTTCAGGATCAGGCATCTTGACACTCCCTCTGGACAGACTCAGGCGGCAAGACGCACACTACCGGTATGCGTCGGACCAATCCCCGGCTGTGGTGGATCACGATCGCTGTCGTTCTGATCATCGCTAGCCTCGTTGCGCTCGACTGGCGCGAGAATCGCGCCGCTGAATGCTTCCCAGCCCCAGCCTGCCGCGACATCCCGATCGACGATCTCCCTTAACGCGCACCGGCCGTCTCCAGAATCTTCAGCTTCTCCTTCGACACGTCCTCAATGTTCGCGTCGAGCGCCTGCTGCAACAGGTCGGGATGCTCGCGCCAGAACTTCACCTCGGCGTCCTGCTGCTGCGCGTGGAAGTCCTCAATTGCAGACAGCGAGTCGAACTTGCGCGCCGCCAGGTCCCGCGCCAGTGCTTCGCTGATGTTTTCCGGCCGCTTCTCAACCCAGTGATCGATGTACGCGGTGCGGTAGTCGGTGAACGAGTCGAACTTGCGCGGGTCAACCGTTGTCGCCGGCAGTCGCGACTTCCAGTATTCCGACCTGAACCCGGCATCCGTCGTCGGTAGCCCAATCTTCTCCCAGCGTTCCGGCATTACCTGCTTGGCTGCGTACTGCTTCGCGCCCTCGCTCGTCTCGTAGTCGCTCACAGATGCTCCAACGAGCCCCGGCAGCGCGAACGCCGCGCCGGCGGGTCCGTACTTTTGAAGCGACTCGTTCAAGTCCTGAATGAACAGCGGCACGAGCCGGTTGTACGCCTCACGCCGCAATGTCTTTAGGTCGCCTTTCAGTGGCTCGCCCGTATACGTCTCGCTTTCGTACAGGTCGATCAGCAAGCCGAGTGTCGGGTCGAGCTTCGATTCGAGGAACCGGAGTGCGTACTTCTTGCGGTTGATACCAACGATCGCCTTACTGTCGTCCGGCAGTTGCGCCAGCCGTTCGCCGCTCATGACCTGCGCGGCGTAGCGTGCCATCTGCGCGTATCCGGTCCAGAGGTCGTATCGCCGATCGCCAACCTTGATCTTGCCGAAGTCCGTCGATCGTGGATCATGTGCCACGGTAACGTTGGCGAATCCGGGCACGCCGTTGTCATGCGCGAGCTTCAACATCCCGAGGAACGTCACCCCCGATGCGAAGAACTTGGCGAGGTCGCCCGTCATCTTCGCGCGCACCTGAAGCGGCACGCTCTTGACGAGCAACGGATCGGCGATCACTTGGAACCGTGAGACGAAGTTGCGAAGCGAGAAGAAGGCGCTCAGCCCCGGCAATATCTCACCGGCGCGGAACGGCACGTCACCGCGGCCTGTCGCGTGGTTGACGAATTTGGCGAACGCTTCATCGATGGCATCGGGCTCGCCTACGGCCTTCGTGCCCTCAACGAGATTCTTCCATGACTCGAACCGCAACTTGTTTCCGAACGTCTGAAACGCGCGCTGCGAACTCCTCATGCCGGGAATCTTCTCGACCAGGCGCGACGCGAACGATTCTTCGCGCGCAGCTCGCGCGCCACCCGAGAGCGGCGAGTGATAG
>JANLGX010000483.1 GCA_024654005.1 Gemmatimonadaceae bacterium
GTGCTCGTGATCGGGGCCTTGCTGCCGCGGTACTGGATGGCGACGATCGAGATCGGCACCTCCGAAGTGGCCGCGAGCTGCATCGTCGCGTTGATGAAGCGGTACACCGGCTTGACCACGTCGAGGGCGATCGTGTCGTAGACGGTGGAGGCCGACGCGCTCTTGGCGTGGGCCTTGGGGTACTCCGTGAACGTGGTCGACAGCGCCGTTGAGGTGTCGGCGTGGTACGACGCGAAGAGCGCGTTGATGCCGGCCGAGGAGCCGGCCGCCTGCGCGACGAACACGACTCCGTCGTAGCCGGCCATGTCGAGGCCGGTCGACGGGAACGGGAAGCCGCCCTTTGTGGTGCTGTCGCCGCCGCTCGAACCGGCGGTGGAGACGGCCACCGCGACACCCGTGGTGCCGAGGTTGCCGCTCGTGGTCGAGAAGATCGTGGTGATCTTGAAGTTGTTGAGCAGGTTCATCTCTCTACTCCTTCCTTCCTAGTAACCCTTGAGGCGGAGGAAGGCGAAGGCCTCGGAGAGGACCGGAGCGCCATCCGTCTCGACGCGCGCGAGGAAGAGGTCCTGGTTCGTCTCGGCCTTCAGTTCTGTCAGGTGCTGAAGTTCAAGACTTTGCGCATTCGCGATGTAGTAGCGGGAGTAGTCACCGAAGCACGCCACACGGCCCGTGATGGCTCCGGTGGAGCCGGTGATGGCTTCCGTCTGGACCGAAGATCCGTACGCCGTCGAGACCGGGGCGTACTCGCTCATGTAGACCGGGCGAGTGAGCAGCGTGTCGTACGCGACCGCGTTCAGGACCGACCCGAGGCCGGCGGGCATCCAGACCGGGTTGCCGTTGCCGTCCAGCATCTTGCGGATGTCCTGGTGGTGGAAGCGGTTGAAGGTCCACGCGGAGTTGCGCCAGTGCGCGCCCTTGAGCTTGTACTGCGTGTTGATGAGGTCCGTGAAGTCCGCGATGACCTTCGAGGACGAGGCCGAGGTGAAGTCCTGACCGGTCGAGACCCCGTTGGCGTGGACCGTGAACAGCCCGAGCGGCTGGTTGGAGCCGGACCCGTTGAGGTACGCGATCTCACGGGGGATGGAGAGGGCATACGCCAATTCGCCGATGACATGGCCCGCCACATCGATCGCGCCGGACCTGAGCAGCTTCTTGCTGACAAGAGCCTTCGCGGTCTGCGGGTGGGGCGTGAGGGTCACCGACCCGTATGTCGCCCCGGTGTCGGTGTTGCCAGAGCGGAGTTCCGAGTCCCAGACGGCGTTGGTAAAGCCACTGACGACCCGGGGGAACTCGATGCTCTCGTTCTGCGGGATCGAGTAGACGGATGCGAGACCCTCCATGAAGACCTGATCCTTGACGGCCTCGATGAGGCTGGCGTCATACCGGGTCTGGTCGACCAAGTAGCCACCCTTGTTGTCAAGGTTTGCCTCAAGTCCGTCGCGGCGCTCATATGGGAAGACATATGCGCCGGCCGTCCGAGACATGATCATGGCTCGGACTTCACGGTTCACCTTCTCGGCGTGGACCTTTGGGTCCTGCGAGTCGACCGGGGTGCCGGGGTCGTTGCGGGGCTGGTCCTTCCTCTCGGGCTGGAAGTCGCGGCCTTCGGCGCGCAGGGCGCGCTCCACGTCTCCCTGGGCCTCGGTCAGATCCTTGTCGATGGCGTCGAGGTTCTTGCGGGTCTCGACGGAGTAGCCGTTCTTGTCGGCTTCTGCGGCGAGCTCGCGCTCGCGCACGACAAGGGCGTTGCGGCGGTCGATGAGTTCACGAACGCTCATGTCAGTTGTCCTTTCGGTGTGATGAGGAGGCTGTGGCGCCGTACCCGCAGGCGGTAGATCTCGTCGGACGCACCTGCGTCGGTCGAGGTCCGCATACCGTCCGTCGTGCTCGCCTGAGCACGCGCGGACGCGGCAGTCATTACGCACATTCCTTGTTCGCTGTCCCACGTCCCGCCGGCACCCTCGCAGCTCTCCTGGTCCATCGGCATGTCGAGGGCGGAGAGGATGAGGTCGCGGGGAAGCGAGCGGATCAGCGACTGAAGCGATCGGGCCGAGATATCGGTCCCCGGATACGCCGGATACGTGACCGGAGAGACGTCGTACAGGCGGCCGACCCGCTTGATGACGCGGATGTCGGTCCCCTCCTCGATGGTCCACTCATCCCCACCCACGGGGATGTCGAAGGCGAAGGACATCTTGCGGACCTTGCCCTGCTGGATGGGAGTGACGACGAGGTCGCGGATGGTCTGGGTGTCCATCGGGTCCATCTCGGCGAGGAGGCCGGTGCCGTCCTGCGAGAGCCGAAGCGTCTTGTCGGCGGTGGAGGCGATGATGAAGTTCGGGTCGTGGTTCCAGAGGCCGTAGATGTCCGGGCTGTCCATCACGCTGTCGAAGGCCCCCGGCGCGATGCGTTCCTTCCAGCCGCCGAAGTCCTCCGAGAGGGAGTTGAAGACGGCGGCGTGGCCGCGCAGCGTCGGAAGTCCACCATCGCGCGCTTCCGCGCGGATCTCAGCGGAGAACGACCGCTTGACGTGCCGAGGCGCTGTGTCGCGGTTCACTCGCGCCGATCATCGGGAAGCGAGCGGCGCGCGTGGGGCTAGGCGGCCTGCTTTTCGGTACTCGTTCGGTACGCTTGCGGTACTCCGACGATCGCGCACTCGCAGCCGTCGCAATGCGGCGGGTGCCCCAGGCCGGCGGCCGGGACGTACTGCGTCTCTTTCAGATCGGCTCGCTTGGCGAAGACCTCATCGGTCGCCACGGACTTTCCGTCGAGGGTCGCGCAGTCGGCGCATTCGTCTCCCTGCACCCACCGAATAGAGACCCCGGCAGCCTTGTAGGCCGCACGAGCGAAGGCGTTGCCGGCCCGGACCGTCTCGTGGGCGGCGACGAACGCGGCGCGCTTGGGCCACGCCGCCAGTGAGGCCTTGAGGTCAGACTTCTCGGCGATCAACCGTCGGACCTCGGCCAGAGACGCCTGGGAGTGACGGACGGCGTAGGACTCCGCGTAGGACTTGATGAGCGAGTCGGGCACGGAGACCTCCCGGCCAAGCTCCCGCGAGACGTCCAGCGCGACCGTCTCCGCGAGCGTCCGCAGAGCGGGCTCGAGGTGGCGGGCGATGTACGTCTCGTGGTCGGCGTACACCGTCTCGGGTACGGCTCCGCGCTTGCACAGGTCGGCCATCTCCCTGCGGAGGATGCGATCCGCGATATCGGCGAACGCATGGCGGTGGGAGCGCAGCAGCATCCTGCGGGCGTTGGGGTCCGCGGCTCCGGGCATGTCGCCCGGTCCGGCGGGTGGCGGTTCCGGCGCCAGCGGTTCGGGCTTCTCTGTGGCGACCTGTTCCGCCGGCGCCATGTTGAGCGGCCACAGGAGAACTCGGCCGGGCTCCTTCTCGGGGTCCTTGGGCGGCTCGTAGGGGTTCTCGTTCTCCTTGTCGCGGATCTCGTCCGCGGTGAGCCACTTGCCGAAGGCCTGCGAGAAGTACGTTGAGCGTGCCGCGGAGTCTCCTCGCAGCAGTCCGTCCATGAGGAACTCGGAGAAGTACCGCTGGTCCCTCACCCGCAGGAGGAGCTTCATGTTCACCTGCTGCTCCCACCGCGTCGCCCACGGCTGGATGGCGAACTTCTGGAAGTCGAGCGACCTCGCCTCCACGCCCGTTCCCCCAGAGGGGGCCTGCTCGGTGTCGGAGACCATGTGCGGGGGAATGCGGAAGAAGCCCATCGTGACCGCGCGGGTGAACTTGCGGAGCTCGAGGAACTGCGCGTCTCGCTGCGTCACACCGATGGGCTTGACGTCCATCCCGGCTTGCAGCATCGCCACGGCCCACGCCTTGTCCGGCCCCTGGTGCTTCTCTCGCCATTCCCTGATGAAGCGTTCCTTCTCGTCTGGCTTCATGCTCTGGGACTGGGTGATGAAGAAGTTGGGCATGGAGTTGTTCGACAGCGTGCGGCCGTTGTACTTGTCCTGCGCGACAGAGAGCCCCACGGCCTCGCGCATCAGGTCCACGACGGAGTATCCCCGAAGGCCGTCGAACGACAGGCCGGGGACGTGGAAGACGTCTCGGGCGCTGAAGATGCGGTCCTCTCCCGAACTGGCGGGTTCCTTAGTGAGCCGCGTGCGATAGAAGAGCTGCCCGTTCTGACGGAACGCATGGGTGCGGTCGGGAAGCAGCGGCCACAGGCCGGCGACGTCGAAGTCGTTGTTGCGCTCGATCCACGCATAGGCGTTGCCCCAGGTGAGCAGGTGCGACTGGAGGGTCTCGCGGAACACGTAGGCGGTCATCTCGTCGTTCGCCTGATCCGCAAGAACTCGGTAGAGCGGGTGATTGGTCGCGCGCCGCTTCCCCCGGTCCTGACGTTCGTACAGGATCAGCGGGAGCTGCGCGAGCGTCTCCGAGATGATCCGCACGCAGGTAAGGAAGTCAGCCGCATACAGGGCATTCCGCTCGTTCACGTCCTGACCGGCCGAGGTGACCGTGCTCCCGAACATGCGCGAGACCCAGTTAGCGGGGTTCTCCAGACTTCCCCCGGTCGTCCATGTCGAACGCCTCAGCGCCTTGGTGAAAGTGCCCATGTCATTCGCCTCCTACACGGAGGCCGATGACGATGCACGCCACGCCCCCAACGATCAGTCCGAGCGGGACGGAGAACAGAGCGCACCCGGCCACGATCGCGGCCAGTCCGACCACGATCAGAGCGTCGTCCCAGTGCGCGCGTGCGAAGGTCATGCGATGAACACCACGCCGTAGTCGGTCTCTTCGGCGGGCTTCCTGTTCGTGACGGCCTGCCCGACCCCCATCACGAGAGCGCAGATGCCCTCGATGCTCTTGGCGCTCTTGGTGCGTGAGGGACGTATTTCCCCCGAGGTGTCGCTCAGTACCGTGAGGTTGTCGGCGTTCCACCGGAGGATGGGGTTGCCGGCGTGACGCAGGCGATGGGACATCACCAGCCGCAGGACGTCCTTGGTCGGCGCGCTCATGTCGGTGGTGGTGTGGTTCATCCGGTCCACCGGCACACCCGCCTCGGCGACCTCCTGCTCCAGATAGAACATCGCGGAGCGGTCGCCCATCATCCCTTTGACCTGAAACTTGGAGAGCGCCGCGAGCACGTCGGCCCTCAGCTGCCCGATGTCCAGCGCCGAGCCGTCGTGGATGCGGAGGTAGGACTCCGCTTCCCACGAGAGGTAGGTGTCGCGCATCTTGTCATCGCGATCGACGGAGTAGCGCGGCATCCAGTACATCGGGATGACGTCGTAAGTACCGCTGTCGTCCTCGTCTCCGCCCTTGGGGGCGAACACGAGAACGGCCGCGGCCATCTTGGCCGCGTCCCAGATCGAGACGCCCATCCAGCACTCGCGGTCCTTGAGGTCGTCGGGCAGAAGCTGCCCGCACTCGTCCCAGTCGTCCATCGGCATCCAGCGGATGGACTGCTTGGTCCAGACGTTGAGGTGGTACATCTTGAAGGGGTTGAGGAACGCCGGGAC
>JANLGX010000488.1 GCA_024654005.1 Gemmatimonadaceae bacterium
GCACGCCACGCAACTCACCGAGCGCGCGCGGTATTACCTCGAAGCCTCGGGCTTCAAGTTCGCCGAGAACTGGTGCGAGCCCGTAGTGGACGTGTTCGCCGAGCGCCTACGTGTGACCGGCTTCGACGTGCGTACCGATGAGGACAACGCGAAGCAGGAAGCGGAGTTCGCCGGATGGCTCGCCGACCTGTGGGAACGCAACCGCATGGATGGCGTGCAGGGCACGGTGCACACGCAGTCAGTGATGAAGTCCGAGGCGTTCGTAGCGGTCGATTACGACGAGGACAAGCAGCGCCCACGTTGGACGTGGAACCCCGCCGAACGCTGCAAGGCCATCTACAGCGAGGACCGTCCCGACGAAGTGGAGATGGCCGTAAAGGTGTGGTCATCGTCCGAGGCTGGCCCGTCGAATGCGATGGGCGCTCGCGTCGCACGCATGAACCTCTACTACCCCGACCGCGTGGAGAAGTACTTTCGTCGTCACAACTCCGCGCGCGGTGGTTGGGCACGCTGGATGGACGACGGTGACGAGGCGTGGCCGGTCCCGTGGGTTGACAAGCAGGGCGCGCCACTCGGCGTGGGCCTCATCCACTTCCGCAACAAGCCGCTCGGGTCCACACGCGGACGCTCACGACTGCGCTCCGTGCTCCCGATGCAGGACGAGATCAACAAGCTCGTCTTGGACATGAACGCGATCATCGACATGCAGGGCTACCCCCAGCGCTACATCTCCACCGACGCCGACACGTCATCGTTCACCGTGTCGCCGGGTGAGATCTGGAAGATTGGCCCCAACGACTCGGCCGGGCAGTTCGCTGCCGCCGACGCGGTGGGGGTGCACGACGCAATAGAGTCCACACTTTCGAGACTGGCTCGACGCACGCGCACCCCGCTGCACCTTCTTACCGGCGGCGCAATGCCATCCGGCGAAGCATTGAAGTCCGCCGAGGCGGGCCTCGTTTCCGGCGTCCGTGAGGCGATGGTTGGTTACGGCAACGCATGGGAGGACGTGATCGGCCTCGGCATCCGTCTCACCGCCACGTTTGGCACGCTGCCGATCGCGGTTGACCCGTCCACCATCGTCATCAGCACGCAGTGGGATGACCCCGAGAGCAGGAACATCAAGGAGGAGGCCGAGACCGCCGTCATCAAGCGTGATCTCGGCGTGTCGAAGGCGACGCTGCTCACGGAACTCGGCTACGACCCCGAGCAGGAGGCGGAACGCCGCGCACTCGAAGCGGATGAGACTGCCGCCGCACTTGGCTCGTGGATGAACGGCGGTGCGGGTATGGGTGGTACCGCAATCCCCACGGGTGGCACCGTGATGCCGATGGGCACCGCATGAGCGATCGCGAGATCGAGGCCGACACGCAGGCCGCGGCCGACCAGACCGCTCAGGATGCACGCTGCCTCGCGCAGTACATCTGGGCATTCTGGGATGAGATCAACCGCGAGAACGACGCGGCCGAGGTGTCCCGGCAGATGTCGGAGGAGATGCGCATCACCCTCACGTATCAGTTCCATCACTCGATGACGGGGACAGAGGAAGACGAGGAAGAGGACGAGTAATGGCCGATCCCCGGCCGCTCAGTAAGGCCCAGCGCGCCGCCGCGCGGGCACGTAACAAGGCAACACAGCGCGACCTCGCCAAGCAATACGGCGTGGCGTGGGCACGCATCCGCAAGAACCTCGATGCACTCTCGCAGCGAATCGAGAAGGCGCGGGCAGCGGGAGAGACTGTCAACCCCGCGTGGCTCTACCAGCAGGACCGGTTGCAAGGATTGCAGCGGCAGGTGTATGCCGAGATCACCCAGTTCACGGACTTCGCCTCCCGGCGCATCACCGCCGAGCAACTGGCGGCAATCGAGCATGGCCGCGGCGACGCGGCTGACCTGATTCGCGCCAGCCTTGGTAGCCCCCCTCCCGGGGCTGGCGCGTTTCAGCCCATCCTTCCGGTGGTCGCAACCGAGTCAATCGTGGGCAGGATGGGCGATGGCACTCCGATCGCGCGATACATGGCCGAGAGCATCGGCAGTACCACGTGGGATGCGGTGCGAAGCACACTGACACAGGGCGTCATCGAGGGTTGGAACCCCCGCAAGACCGCACGCATCGCAACGCAGCGCTCAGGGCTACCCCTTGCACGTTCACTCGTCACCGCCCGCACGGAGACCATCCGCGCGTATCGTGAGGCGTCCCGCCAGACCTACGCCGCCAACTCCGTGAAGAAGGGCGGCGTGGTGAAGGGTTGGTACTGGGAGGCGACACTGGACCGGCGTACCTGTTCCGTCTGTGTTGCCAGCAACGGGGAACTCCACGAGCCGGATGATTCCCTCGACAGCCACCCGCAATGCCGCTGCACACAGGTGCCGACTACGGCGACGTGGGAGGAACTGGGATTCCCCGACGTACCCGATACGCGGGTAGTGGTCGAGGATGGTTCCGCATGGTTCGCTCGCCAGTCCGCTGACCTACAGCGCAGCGTCCTCGGCCCCGGCAAGTATGACCTCTACAGCGCCGGTGACCTCGACCTGCGTGACCTGATTGTTCGCACCCGCTCGCCGATATGGGGACCGGGCCGCCGC